>CAZJIN010000054.1:0-10157 GCA_964545955.1 uncultured Sediminispirochaeta sp. | reverse complement strand
AGGGAAGGGGCGAGACATCCGTAGGTGGCTCCGACTTTGTGGGCCCCCGTGGGGAACCATTTTCCCGCCAGGGCAATGATCCTTGCCTTCGTCCCGGTGATTTCCCGGGGTAGCTCGATATAGTTGACCCCACCATAAGTGCCGCCATGATGGGTGGGTTCGTTCTTCCATGTAATGCGGAAGAGGTTTAAAGAGTTGATATCCCAAAGACCCACGTTTTTCAGTTTAGCCTGGATACTCTGGGGGATGAGGGACGGATCTTTCATCTGGGCAAAGGTCGGGTAAATAATATTGCGTTCCCGACAACGCTCAACGTTTTTCTTCTTCACATCATTGTGCATGGTTAGATCGATCATCTATTCCCCTCTCGTATTTAGAATGTACGGACCCGGCACGACCGGAGTCCTTTTTCACGACAGCTTTTTTAAAAAAAATAGAAAGCCTCTTTTTTCTATAATACAAAAGGTGGTATCCGTCAAGCAAAAGACCGTAAAAATGTTGCGAAATGTTGCAATTATTTATTGACAACACTAATATAGGGGATACAATAGGTTTTGAACCCCGAAAAACAGAAGAGGAGATGGTATGGGAGATACAATGAGACCGATTCCTTTCCGTGAACTGATACGTCGAATGTTTCAGGAATACACCGCTCAAAGGAGCATTTTTGGTATTCCTGAGATTCATTTTTTTAAAAAACAAAACGCAAATCGGGTGAATGTATGCAACGATCAGTGTGACACTCCCATGGGTCCGGCGGCGGGTCCTCATACACAGATGACCCAGAATATTATTGCGGCGTATCTGACCGGTGGGAGGTTCATGGAGCTGAAGACGGTCCAGCGCCTCGACAGCCTCGAAATTGAGAAACCCTGTATCGACGCAAGGGACGAGGGGTACAATACGGAGTGGTCCACCGAATACAGCCTGGAGAAGGCCTATGACGACTATATCAAGGCGTGGTTTATACTTCACCTCGTGGAGGAGCTGTTTGAGCTGGGGCTGACCCCGGGACGGCGGTCCTTCATCTTCAATATGAGTGTAGGGTATGATCTCGAAGGTATTAAAACCGAGAAGATGGACTTTTTTATACAAAATATGATTGACGCATCGAAGCATCCGAAGTTCCTTCAGTACAAAAAGGAGCTTGAGAATATGCTGAACGGGGAGAAGGATTTTCTCAAGGGTACCGGCCTGGAAGGGCGATTCCTGAAGCTGAAGGGACTGCCCGATCGGGTGTCTCCCCACATTTCACCTTCCGTGACCCTATCGACGATGCACGGCTGTCCTCCCGATGAACAGGAGGCGATTTGCACCTACCTTCTCCAGGAAAAAAAGATAGACACCTACCTCAAGCTCAACCCGACCCTTCTCGGCTATGACCGGGTGAGGGAGATCCTGGATGGTCTCGGTTATCGATATCTGCATCTCAGCCGTGAGTCCTTCGATCATGACCTGAAGTACGATACGGCCCGGGAGATGCTTACCCGTCTAATTACCATGGCGAAAAAGGGGGGCAGAATATTCGGAGTCAAGCTCTCCAACACCCTCGGTTCAATCAACGATCAGGGACATTTGCCCGGGGAGGATATGTACATGTCCGGAAGGGCCCTGTATCCCCTCACGATCAACCTGGCGGCGATATTGTCGAGGGAGTACGATGGAAAACTCCCGATCTCCTACGCCGGCGGCGCGAACTCCTTCAATGTCGACAGGATCTTTGCCGCGGGGATACGTCCGATCACCGTTGCCACGGAACTACTCAAACCGGGTGGTTATATCAGACTCAAGGAGATGGCCCTCAAGACGGAGCTTTCCGACGGCTGGGATGTCGATGAGGTTGATGTCGAAGCGGTGGCGAGACTCGCGGAGGAAGCCCTTCACGCGGATTTCGCAGGAAAGGATTTCCGCGGAACAGATCGGATTTCCACAGGCAGGCCGCTTCCGATGTTTGACTGTTATGTCGCCCCCTGTACCATTGCCTGTCCCATCGGACAGGATGTACCCGAATACGTGAGGCTGGCAGGGCAGGGGCGGTACGCGGAGGCTCTGGGTGTGATTTATGAAAAAAATGCACTCCCCAATATTACCGCCCATATCTGTGACCATCAGTGCATGTATAACTGTACCCGACTTGATTACGAGGGGGCTGTGCAGATTCGTGAGATGAAGAGAGTCGCCGTAGAGAACGGATGGAAACGGTACAGAGAAAAATGGGCTGAACCCGTACGAAAACGGGAGGAGAAGGTGGCCGTGATCGGCGCCGGACCCGCAGGCCTTTCAAGTGCCTATTTTCTCGCCAGAGAAGGCTTCAAGGTGGTGGTGTTTGAAAAACATGACGGCCCCGGTGGGGTGGTTCGGCACGTGATTCCCCATTTTCGACTCCCCGTGAAGGCGATAGAGAGGGATGTTGAGTTTATCAAAGCCCACGGAGTTGAGTTTGAGTTCGGGGCAAACCCGAAGATGACCCGTGACGACCTGCGCGCCCAGGGATTCAGTTTCATTTTCCTTGGAATCGGCGCGGAGAAGGACAACCCCTTGAAGCTGAAGGGAAGGGACGACCGGGTTCTCAAATCCCTTGACTTTCTATGGGATTTCCGCAACAGCCCTGATAAGGTAAAGCTTGGAAAAAAAGTTGTTGTTGTGGGCGGGGGGAATACCGCCATGGACAGCGCCAGGGCGGCAAAGATGGTGGAAGGTGTTGAATCGGTCACCGTCCTCTACCGCCGAGCCTTCGAACAAATGCCCGCGGATCTGGAAGAGTATGAAAATGCAATTAATGACGGGGTTGTTTTCAGTTTTCTCCGCAACCCCGAGGAGCTTTCACCCGACGGCACTGTTTCAGTGAGGGTGATGGAACTCGGGGAGAAGGATGGGAGCGGCAGACCCCGCCCGGTTCCCACGGACAGCGTGGAAGAAGTGCACGCCGACAACATCATCACCGCCGTCGGAGAGAAGGTGGATATCGAGGGCCTGGCCTCCTTCGGTATTCCCATGGGAGATGATGGGTGGCCCGTGGTGAACGGGGAGACCCTCGAGACCGGCGCGGAGAATATCTTTCTTGGAGGAGACGCCATGACCGGTCCCTCTACAGTGGTTCAATGTATAGCGGCGGGAAGGAAAGCCGCCGACGCAATCACCATGAAGGTTGATCCTTCATGGAGGAGGGGCAACCGCGTTTCAAGACCCAGGGCCGAAGAGATTGAACGCGAAGTATTGCCCCGCAAAGGATCCCTTATCCGAAGGATCGATGTAAAACAGGCCGGTTCAGATGCGCTATTTGCCCACAATGAGACTGCCCGATGTCTGCAGTGTTCCTATATCTGCAATAAATGTGTCGAGGTCTGTCCAAACCGGGCCAATATGGTGATCACCGTTCCGGAGTCGGTGGGCTTTTCCCAGGACCACCAGATTGTTCATATAGATGCCCTCTGTAACGAGTGCGGCAACTGTGAAACCTTCTGTCCCTGGGAGGGTAAACCCTACAAAGACAAGTTCACCGTATTCAACCTGAAAGAGGATTTTCATGCGTCCGGGAACTCCGGCTTTTTCATATCGGGAAATACCCTCTTTCTCCGTCTTGAAGGGGTGGTGAGGGAGCTTTCACTAGAAGATGACGGTACTATACATGGAGGCGATGTAGACCCGAGGGTCTCAGGATTGATTGAGACAATAGTGCACAAACACGGATATCTGCTCGGGAAAGTTCAGGTTTGAGCGGGGACCAACGATGAGGAGGGAAGGGATGATAATAATCAAGAACGCGACCGCGCTACAGTTTGAACCTTCGAAGGTCTGGAAAAACGCGGATCTGGTGATAGATGGTGACGAAATTCTTGCCCTTGGAGAGGGCGCGGCTAAGAACCATGATGCCGATAAGGTGATCGATGCTTCGGGGAAACTTGTATTTCCCGGACTTGTCTGCAGTCATCACCATTACTATTCAGGACTTTCCAGGGGAATTATGGCCAGGGTCGGACCCACACCGGACTTTGTCTCGGTGCTGCGCAACCTGTGGTGGAAACTCGACCGGGGGCTTGATGAGGAATCCCTCTATTACTCTTCCCTCATCAATTCAATCGAGGCGATCAGGTCGGGAACCACTACGGTGATCGACCATCACGCAAGTCCGAATTATATACGCGGGAGTCTCGGAACCGTAAAGAAGGGCTTTGTTGAAACCGGTCTCCGCGGGATGACCTGTTACGAGGTGACCGACAGGAACGGCAGGGAAGGTATGCGTGCGGGAATAGAGGAAAACCGACGGTTCGCCGAAGAAGCGGAGAAGGAGAAACGGAGCGGTGGGCCTCACCTCGTCGAGGCCGCCGTCGGCGGTCACGCACCCTTTACCCTTCCCGATGAGGGACTGGAAGCTATGGCCGAAGTGGTGAAAAAGACCGGACGGGGGGTTCACCTGCACGTGGGGGAGGGACAATACGACGTGTCCGATTCCCACCTGCAGTACAATCAGGATATTATGGCCAGATTACACCGATTTGACCTCTTGAACGACAGGGCAATATTCGTCCACGGAACGCATCTCTCCGAAGCCGATCTCGCATTGATTAATGGGGCGGACAGTTTCTTGATTCACAACTCCAGGAGCAACATGAACAACGGTGTGGGATACAATGAAAAACTGCCCCGCTACCGGAATGTGGCGATCGGGACCGATGGAATCGGCGCGGACATGTTCGAAGAGTTCAAGTTTGCCTACTTCAAGCACAAGGATAACGGTGGAGCACTTTTTCCCGACGCCTACCTGCGTTATCTTTACAACGGAAATCTCCTGCTGCAGCGGTACTTCGACGGTCGCTTTGGCAATCTCGAAGCGGGTTACAAGGCGGACCTCGTAATATCCGACTATCAGGCACCCACTCCTCTGGAGGGGGGGAATATAGCCGGACATATGGCCTTCGGAATGACTTCGAAGGATGTGCGTACCGTTATTGTCAATGGGAAGATCGTCTACGAAGACAGGGCCTTTCCCTTTGACGTCGCAAAGATCTACGAGGAAAGCGGCAAAGCGGCCCTCCGGTTGTGGAAGAATATCGATTCATTACCGGAATAGAGCAATAAACCTAAGAACAGGAGCGAAGGAAATGTCCATAAAAGATCAGATTCTGCAAAAAGCTGAAGCCTACCGTGGGTATACCGCGAAGATCCTCTCAGAAATGGTGAAGATAAAGTCCTACAGCGGTGATGAGGAAGCGGTATGCCGAAGAATTGTTGAAATGTGTGAGGATGCCGGTTTTGATGAAGTGAGGATTGATGGTCTGGGAAGTGTGATCGGCCGTGTGGGGAACGGTCCAAAAAAGATCGCCTTTGATGCCCATATCGATACGGTGGAGGTCGGTGATCCCGATCAGTGGGAGTCAGATCCGTTTTCGGGGGAGATAAAAGACGGTCTTATTCACGGTCGCGGCTCAAGCGATCAGAAGGGGGGTGCCGCGGCTATGATCACCGCCGGGCGCATTCTCAAGGAGCTTGGATACGGTGGTGACTACACGGTGTATTTCACCTTCACGGTGATGGAGGAGGATTGTGACGGCATGTGCTGGAAATACCTCATCGAAGAGGAACAGTTCAAACCTGATTTCTTTGTATCCACCGAACCGACCAGTTGCAGAATCTACCGGGGGCACCGGGGAAGGATGGAGATGGTCCTTCGTATGAAGGGGGTCTCCAGCCACGGCTCCGCTCCGGATAGGGGGGAGAGTGCCGCCTACAAGGCTGCCCGTGCGGCCCTGGCTATGGAAAAACTGAACAACGCTCTCCAGCCCGATGAGGACAATTTTCTCGCCAAAGGCACCATCGTGGTATCCCAGATAGATGTGAAGGGTCCGAGCCAGTGTGCCGTTCCGGATCAGGCAATGCTGTACCTCGACCGACGTCTGACCTGGGGGGAGGACAGGGACCTGGCCATCAACCAGGTCAAAGAGTATATCTCCGAAGCCCTCGGCGAGAGTCCCGATTCCGTGAGTGTGGAGATGCCCATGTACACCGAAAGGGGCTGGAAGAACACCGACTACGGACAGGAGCTCTATTTCCCCACATGGAAGATCCCGGAGGATCACAAAATCGTGGTGAGCGGGGTGTCCGCCTACAAAAGCCTCTTCGGAAAAGACCCCGTGGTGGACAAATGGACCTTTTCCACCAATGCGGTCGCAACTACGGGCAGGCATAAAATACCGGCCATCGGCTTTGGTCCGGGGGATGAAAACCAGGCACACGCGCCGAACGAGGTGAACCGGGTTGAGGACCTGGTGATCTGCAGTGCCTTCTATTCGATGCTCCCCTATTCACTGGAGGGACGGAATAATGAAAGCTCAGATTAGCACTTCCATAGAACGGGTTGACGCGAAAAAAAAGACCGGCGGCGAGACACGTTATATCGCCGATGTTCACTTTGAGGGGCTCCTCTACGCGAAGGCGGTCCGGTCCGAACGGGCAAGGGCGCGGATAAAGGAAGTTTCTGTTCCTAAGTTGCCCGAGGGATACTATTACGTGGACGCCCGGGATATTCCCTCCGGGGGGAAGAACAATATAGAGATGATCAAGGATGATTGGCCCGTATTTGCCGATGGAGAAGTCCGGTTTATCGGGCAGACCATCGCCCTGGTGGTGGGACCTGATAGGAAGGTGCTCAATCGTCTGCGTGACCAGGTCAAAATAGAGTACGAGGATCTGACTCCGGCCTGCACCATGGATGAGGCTGAAGAGGTAAAGGGCGGACCGATCCACGGGAAAGACAACATCTATGCCGATTATCACCTGAAAAAGGGAGATCCCGAAGGCGCCTTCGGCAGAGCCGCCCGGGTGATCGAAGATGTGCTGTCCACGGGGTATCAGGAACATATCTATATGGAACCCCAGGGAGTGGTGGGAAAACCCGAGGCGGACGGGAAACTCGGTGTGTACTTTTCGGGGCAGTGCCCCTTCTATGTGCGTCACGCGGTTGCCGCCACCCTCGGGGTGCCGGAAGAGGAGGTCCGGGTCCAGCATATGGTGACCGGTGGGGCTTTCGGGGGGAAGGAACATTACCCCGACGCGATATCCACGCCCCTTGCCGTAGCGGTGAGGAAGATTAACAAACCGGTGGGCCAGTTTTTCGACCGGGTTGAAGATATCAGTTATACCCCCAAAAGACACCCCAGTAAGACATTCTTCAGAACGGCCCTCGATGAAAACGACAACGTCATAGGAATGGATATCGATCTGAAAATCAACGCGGGGGCTTACGAAAGCTGTTCTCTGGTAGTGCTCCAGAGGGCGATCTTCTCGGTGAACAGCGTGTACGACATTCCGAATGTGAAGATCAGGGGCAGGGCCTTTGCCACGAACAACGTGCCCTCAGATGCCTACAGGGGCTTTGGTGCCCCCCAGGGAATCTTCGCGATGGAAATGCACATGAATCACCTCGCCCGTGAACTGCGGCTTGATGAACTGGGATTCAAGCGGAAGTACCTGATAAAAAAAGGCGGTACCACCGTCACGAATGGAATCATTCACGAAGAGGTGAAGCTTCCGGAGATGCTCACGCGGGTACTGGAAATGTCGGGGTACGAACGGAAGATTCGTGAGATTCAGCCCGGCGGCTGGAGGGGAATAGGGGTCTCTCTCTTCAACCACGGGAGCGGGTTCACAGGAAGTGGAGAACAGGAGATCATCAAGGGCGTGGTCAATATGCGAAAACGTTCCGACGGCTTCTTCGATCTGCTGGTTTCCAACGTGGAAATGGGACAGGGCTCTCAGACGACCATGAGGAAGATTGCGGCAATGGTACTGGAGGTTCCCGTCGACAGAATCTTGTACAATGATCCGAATACGGACCTGGTGCCCGACTCGGGACCGACCTGCGCATCGAGGACCATTGCCATAGTGGGATACCTGGTGCAGGAGGCTGCAAGGAAGCTCAAAGACCGCATGGATACGGGGGATGTGGTTGAGGTTTCCCATCAATATGAACACCCCCCCGGTCTCCAATGGGACCAGAATACCCTTCAGGGGGACGCGTATCCCTCCTACGGCTGGGGTATCAATGTGATCGAGGTGGAAGTCGATCCCCTCACCTTCGAAGTGACTACGAAGGGGATCTGGGCGGTCCATGATGTGGGGGTCGCGATAGATGAGAGAATCGTAGAAGGGCAGGTTGACGGCGGCATCATCCAGGCGCTGGGTTACGGGAGCCTGGAAAAGCTGGAAGCCAGGGACGGGCGATACCTGCAACGTACCATGGCGGACTATACCATACCAACAACCATGGATTTTCCAAAAATTGAAAGTGACCTTGTGGAAAATCCCTACGAATACGGTCCCTCCGGCGCAAAGGGCCTGGGGGAACTGGTCTTCGACGGTGCCTCGGCGGCCTTTGCCGGTGCGGTGGGGATGGCGGTGAACCGGGATCTTCGCCGAATTCCCGTCACTCCCGAATACATAATGGAGGTGCATGAAAATGGCTGAAATATCACTGAAGATCAATGGTACCGTCCACAGGGTCGAAACGGATCCGTTGCGGCGTCTCCTTGATATCCTGAGGGAAGATATGGGACTGACCGCGGTGAAAGAGGGCTGTGGAGAGGGTGAATGCGGAGCATGCTCCGTGCTGAAGGACGGTCTCCTGGTGAACTCCTGTATGGTTCCCATAGGAACCTGTGAAGGGTCCGAGATCATTACACCTGAAGGACTCAGGGAGACCGACAGGGGCAAAACCATAATCGAGGCGTATGGTGACGCGGGAGCCGTCCAGTGTGGTTTTTGTACCCCCGGTATGATGATGGCTACGGAGGCACTCCTGGAGGAGAACGCGAACCCCACCGAAATGGAAGCCCGTGAAGCCCTTTCGGGAAACCTCTGTCGATGTACCGGCTATGACATGATAATCGAAGGGGTCCTCAAGGCAGCCGAAAGGGGGAAGGGACAATGGTAGATTCTTATCGACCGGACAGTTTGAGTGAAGCCCTGAGTATACGTGGTACCAAAAAAGCCATGCCCTTCGCCGGAGGAACGGACCTGATGGTCCGTTATCGGTATGAATCAACCGCTGTTCCTGATTTTCCATCACCCGTTATGTTCCTGAACCATCTGCGGGAACTGCGCTGTATACGACCCCTCGAACACGGAATATCCTTGGGTGCTTCCGTCACCATGACCGAGGTGCTTAAGAGCGACGCGGTTCCCGCGCTTTTGAAAGAGGCCTTAGCAACGATCGCCGCGCCGGCTCTTCGGAATGTGGCTACCCTGGCGGGAAATATTTGCAACGCCTCTCCCGCGGGGGACTCCATCTCCGCCCTTTACGCCCTTGATGCGGAGGTCAGGCTCCAATCCTCCCTTTCAGAAAGGATAGTCCCGCTCTACCGATTCATACTCGGACCGGGCAAGACCGATCTGCACGAGGATGAGATACTCACGGAGATTATTATCCCCGAGGACAGAAGCACCGATCATCTTTTCAGAAAAGTGGGAACCCGACGGGCAAACGCCCTCTCAAAACTCTCCCTGGCGGGGACGGTGCGCATATCGGACGACAGGATTGATGAGGTGAGAATAGCGGTGGGCGCGGTCGCCCCGACGGTGGTTCGATCCCTCGAACTTGAGAAACTCATGGAGGGACTTCCGCGGGGGGATCTTAAAAAGAGGATGGAAGAGATTCTCCAGGCTTATGAGGTCCTGGTTCAGCCGATAGACGATCAGCGTTCTACCGCGGTGTATCGCAAGAGAGTAGTAATGAACCTGTTGCGTATGTTTTTTGAGAAGATGGTGTTGAGGGAAGGAGCGTAAGCTATGGCAAGGATATTACTGAAGGATATTTTTTATCTTCACACCTCGGCATACGCGGAGGGTCTGAGGGGATATGATCTGCTGATACGTGAGAACAGGATCGAGAAAATCGACCGGGACATAGATTTTTCTCCCTCCGAAGAGGACCGGGTGATCGATTGTTCCCGTCATGTGGTGGTTCCGGGTTTTGTGAATACCCATCACCATTTTTACCAGACCCTCACCCGAAACATTCCGGAGGTGCAGAACGTCGAACTTTTTGATTGGCTGGTGCACCTGTACGAGATCTGGAAGGGAATCGACGAGGATGCGGTGTACTACTCATCTCTCCTCGCGATGGGTGAGTTGTTAAAAACAGGCTGTACTACCAGTACGGA
>CAZJIN010000053.1:0-10180 GCA_964545955.1 uncultured Sediminispirochaeta sp. | reverse complement strand
CAAACCGCTGAAGCGTCTGACCTCCCGTCACTCCCCTTTCCGCGCCTTCTTTCTCCGCCGCATCGATAATAAGCTCGGTGGAGGAAGGCAGGAGGGTCCCGCATACCACCCCATGGGGAATATGACGCATAGCCCCTAGGGCTGAGGCAATTCCATGCACCACCCCGAGGCCCGCGTTAGCAAGGACCACCCCCGACAGGTAGGCGGCATATCCCATCTGCATTCGGGCGGGTATATTCTCACCATCCCGAACTACCCGAGGCAGGGCACGGCCGATCCTCATCAAACCTTCCTGGGCCAGCAGATCGGTGAAAGGCGTAGCCTTTCTAGAGACATACGCTTCAAGGAGTTGAGTCAGCGCGTCCATACCGCTTGCCGCGGTAATATCAGGGGGACAGCCGCGGGTCACAATCGGATCTATTATTGCCACATCCGGGATATATGCACTGTGACGAAGGGATTTTTTAAATCCGTTTTCCCCCACTTCACTGAGCACGGCGTTTGAAGTGCTTTCGGATCCGGTCCCTGAGGTGGTGGGAATCGTTACCAAGGGCTTTCTCAGACCCAGGGGCTTCCTGTCACCTACCCCCTCGAGGTAGTCCTTCACACTGCCCGGTTCTTCCAGCATCGCCGCGACTGCCTTCCCGGTGTCGATAACACTTCCCCCTCCTATCGCTACCACCGCATCCACACCAAAACCAAGGCATTCATCCCTGATTGAATCCACCTTCGCGGGGGAAGGTTCTCCGGAAACCTGGAATTGGTGAAACACAAAGCCCTTTTCCTGAAGGAGCTCCTCAAAACGTCCTTTGAAATCCGAGCTGCTGTAGGAACTTCCCCCGGTTACCAGGACTATTCTGGTGATATTTCTTTCTTCCAGATAGGAGGGGAGGGTATAAAGCCCCCCCTCGCCTACCGTCAGTTGGGGAAGTCGGGTATTTGTAAAAGATGTTTTTGCCTCAAACAGAATTCTATTGAGAAGTCCCATGGTCCCTTCACCTCATCTGGTATATCCTAAAAAATCTATTCCCAACCAGTTGTTGGGATCCGCCATCTCTTGATCAATCAAGCCGATATCCACCTGGGAGGTGGTCTCCGCGACCAAATATTTTTTTTCATTGTAATCGAATCTCGCGCCCTCCCCTTCCACATCCACTCCCACCATGCTGTGACCGTATACCCCCGAGACCATGAGTATTGAATCGATACCGTAATGGTGCAACAATATGGAGTAAAGCAAACCTCGAGAATCACAATCTCCCCGGTGCTCCACCGCCGCCCGCAAAGGAGTAAGGCAATCAGATAGGGTGTCCAGGCGTTCGTAGGAGAAGCTCTGAACCCATTTGAGCAGTTTTGAGGCGATCTCGAATTCCGTATAGTCTTCGGGAGAGAGATGTCGGCGAAGTGACGAGTAGATCGGTCTGCTTCTGCGATAGAGATCGCGGTACAGCATACGGTAATACCTTCTCCAGGCGGCGTCCACATATTCAGTGCCGCCGTAGACTACCAGAACCCGGGCCTCCCGTTCGATCAGTGCCTGGTTAGCCCTAAGGGCCTTTGGACTCAGAGCCACCGATATCGGGGTGCCTTCAAAATCGAGGGTGTACTGCTCGCGATCTGTTTCAGGATAGGGCAGAACAGCTTGACTGATCGGACCCGGATCCAGCAGACCGTTCTCACCGAGTGCGATGGAGTCGAGGGTTGAAAGCAGGGTGTCCCGGTACGCATCGAAGTCTTCAGCCCCAGTAAAAGCAAGGGCCACCACATCCACGCGGTGGGATTCGATACAGAGAAGGTAGCCCCTGCGGGGCTGATTGCCCTGAGAAAAATCTATAGTTCCCAGGGATGCGTCGGAACCCGAAAAACGGAACTTTTTGTCACCGTGTTCCCGTGCATTCAATTCCCGGGAATAGGCGGTGTACATGTCCCCCACCTCATCAAACTGAGAACCCTCGGTGTATTTTAGCAGCAGGAAGGCCTCTCCAGCCCGGTTCACCGCCGAAAACTTCTGCTCCTCTACCCCCTGGACCTGCCAGCTCGCCGGCATGTTCACGAATATATCATAACCGAACTGGAGGTATTCCGCCCATTGAAGCTGGGAAGTTCCCAGCATGAGAAGGATGAGAAACTGCACTCTCTTCCACAGGGACCTGGAGAGGCAATTCAACTCAGTCGGCTCCTTCGACCTTGAAACGTTTGATCTTTTTGGTAGTGGTCATTTCCATCGGCTCCTCGAGAACCGTGAACCGGGAAATTCTCTTGTAGGGCAGTAACTCTCCGTTCACCGCCTTGATAATCGAATCCACCCTCTCACGTATGACCTTCATACCCTCTTTATTTTTACTTTCCCCTGAAAAGAACTCAAAATTCGGATATACCAATGCCTCGATTCCCTCGGTTTTCATACGCTCATCGACCTGGTACCCCTTCACGAGGATCTGTTCGATCTCGTCGTAGAGTTGAAAATAGTCCTCAATCTCCTCGGGAAACACATTTTTCCCCCCCTCGGTCACTATCAGGGATTTTTTTCGACCAGTTAGGTAAAGGTAATTTTCCCCATCCAGGTACCCAACATCTCCGGTCATGAACCAACCGTCTTCGGTGAACACCTCCGCGGTTGCCTCGGGGTTGTGATAGTAGCCCTGCATCACCATCGGACCCTTCACTATCAATTCACCATGTCCTTCCTGATCCGGTTCCAACACACGCATTTCCGTCCGTGGAATCACCTTCCCCACCGATGTCTCCTTGTAGTGTTCCACCGGGTTCAGTGTGAGAATCGGTGAGGTCTCGGTCAGTCCGTAACCCTGCACAAAATCGATACCCAGCTGGTTAAACATGCTGAAGGTGGAAGAAGGCAGAGGACCGCCGCCGCAGATACAAATCCGGTTTGTATCGAGGGAGACCTTTTTGAGAATGCCGTGAAACATCTTTTTTCCGGGATTGACGCCGAAGGTCTTTTTTATGAACCCGCTCACATACATCATGCCGCGGATAAGACCGTAGACCACTACCCCTTTTTCACGGATCCCCCGCATCAAGCCCTTGAGAATTTTGTTAAACAACATGGGAATACCAAGAAACATGGTGACCTGTCCCTCATGGAGATCCTTCAGAATCTGTTTTACCACCAGCTTCTTTGCAAATACTATCTCGGCACCTACCGAAATCGCCTCTATAAACACGGCCAGCATCGTATAGGAGTGGTGAAGAGGGAGAAGGGCGTAGAACACGTCGGTATGAAAAATATTCATATTAGCCTGGGCGAGAAAACAGTCACTGACAAAATTCCCGTGGGTCAACATCACCCCTTTCTGGTGCCCCGTGGTACCTGAGGTATACAGTATAGCCGCGAGGTCATCCTCGGAGGGCATTTCGTGTTCCGCCCCGCTATCCTCAGCGGTAATATCGAGGAGATAGTTCTCCTTCCGCGGAGAAACTGAAAGAACCTCCTTCAGCTTCAACTTGCCATCGCCGACGATTCCATCGTATTTCTCTTCATCCACAAAGAGAAATCTCGCGTCGGAAAACTCGATCAACCCGACTATTTCTTCGTTCTTCAGCTGATAATCTATAGGAACCACCACCCCGCCCGCGAACAGTGATGCCAGGTACGCGATGGCCCATTCCGGACTGTTCTTTCCGGTCAGGGCGACACGGTCACCCTTTTTGAGTCCCCCCTTCACGAGATGACCGGCAATATCCTGAATCCTCTTATGCGCCTCGGCATAGGTAAAAAAAAGGTTGTCCGGTTCATAAATACTGAAACACCGTCTGTCCGGATGTCGTGCTGCGGTGATGGAGAAATGCTCCGGCAGGGTCGGCCATTCACCCTGAAAATAGGAGTTTTTATACTCTTCCAAAAATGCCCATGGCTTTTCGTTTGTTCGCATACTCACTCCTTAGACTTTCCTGTTTTCAATTTGTCTTTCAACCACACTATATCCGATGGTAGGATCTAACACAACAGTTTTTTCAACCCCTCCTTCATGCCCCCTCCTTCATGGGGTTACGTCCTCCTGGGCGATCCTGGTGAAAGGTCTGAAGCCCTCTTCCGGTGCCCCGGGATGGACCAGATGGTTCCCGCGGTCGTAGAGGGGGATCCACGAGCCCTCCTCCCTCAACATTTCGTTCGGGCGAAATCTCGCCTTGTAATTCATGTGGGGGTTCTCGGGGACGTAGTAACCGAGATACACGTATCGCAGCCCCCGCTGTATCGCGAATTCGAGTTCCTTCAGGATCGCCAGGGTGCCCGGACCGAAGGCTTCCTTCTCCGGATCCCAGTAACAATAGACGGCGGAAAGAAGGGTATCGGTAATATCAAAATGACTCACCCCAAGGAGTTCCCCGTCTTGAAAAAACTGCATCTCCCTCCCGAAGGGGGATCCGAAGAAAAAGGCCTCCTTGAAGCTTTCATACACGGAGTCGGTCTGGGGTGAAAACCTCCTCAGGTGGGCCTGGTAAAGGCGGTACTTCTCCTCTGTGGGTTCCGGAGATGATACATTCACCTGAAGGTCCTGAGCTTTTTTCAGCACCCTCCGCATATTTCTGGAAAATTCGAAAGAAGCGATGGGTATTCGAAGGGGGATACACTGGTGACATTCCTCACACACGGGACGGAAGAAATGTGGTCCAAAATGCCGAAACCCGTGGAAGAGAAGATGGTTCAGACCGGCCTCATCAATCCCGGTAACCATCATGTTCTCGGAGGTAAAAGTCCGACCCGCCAGATAAGGGCATTGATCGTGATAAGTTCCCAGGGAAACACCATGGATTTTCATATCCTCATATTTTATAATAGATTCAACTTTTGTAAAACATTGACGTAGCAGCCCCTGTATACTAAAGTGGTTTCATTATTGTGAAACCGGTACTGCCGTCGATTCTTTGAGTTGCATGAACAGAAAGGATATAAAATGGGGATACAGATAAGACCATGGAATGAATATTCAGAGGAGGAGCGGAAACAGCTTTTTCAGCGATCCGAAAGTGATATTGGTGAAGTAGAGACCTCCGTCGCGGAGATTCTGAAGAGCGTAAAGGAACGGGGTGATGAGGCCCTGAGGGAACTCACCCTGAAGTTTGACCGGGTCGACCTGAGCGGTATCCCCCTGCAAGTACGGGATTCTGAATTTGAAGCGGCGGAAAATTCGCTGAGCGAAGAAATCAAGGAATCCCTCCGTTTTGCGATTCGCCGGACCCTGGATTTTCACCGACACCAGAAACCGAGGACCATGGAAATGGTACCTCTTATGGAGGGGCTCATCGCGGGGGAGAAAGCCACGCCGATCGATTCGGCCGGTCTTTATGTGCCGAGGGGCCGGGGGAGTTTTCCCTCGATGCTGTATATGCTCGCCGTACCCGCGACGATAGCGGGAGTACCCCTGCTTCAGGTTGTAAGTCCCCCGAACCCGGACGGCAGCGTGGACCCCGCCTGTCTCTTCACGGCCCGGGAACTTGGAATTGACCGGGTATTCAGGATTGGCGGAGCCCAGGCGATTGCCGCCCTCGCCTACGGAACCGAAAGCGTCGACTCCGTATTGAAGGTGGTTGGCCCCGGAAGCCGTTATGTTGCCGCGGCAAAGAGGTTGCTCTCCGCAGTGGTAGACGCTGGACTGCCCGCCGGTCCTTCGGAATCGATGATTCTTGCCGACGAGAGTGCCGACCCCTATAATATAGCCCTCGACCTGATGGTGGAGGCGGAACATGGAAGCGACTCCTGCGCGATCCTGTTGACAGACTCCTCCGTCCTGGCCGAAAAAGTACTGGTCCACGCGGAAAAACTACTGCGGGAGATACCCGAGCCGCGGCACGGGTTTCTGAACGACGTCTTCGCGCGTTACGGAGGAATTATTCTCACCGATTCCATCGATATCGCCGTGGAGATTGTCAACAACTTTGCACCGGAACACCTTCAACTGCGAACGACTTCACCCTTCTCAACGATGGAAAAGATCCGAAACGCCGGGGAGATACTGCTGGGACCGCATCTGCCTTTCTCAGCGGCGAATTATTCCACGGGGGTGAACGCGGTCCTCCCCACGGGGGGCTGGGCAAAGACCTATTCCGCAGTATCCGTACGGGATTTTATGAAGTACTCCTCAGTGGTCTACGCGGAGAAGCCCGGATACCAGGCCTTCAAGGACCATGTGATAGGAATAGCGGACTATGAGGGGTTTATCACCCACGGAAATGCCCTCAAGCTGCGCAAGGATATCTGAAAAATGCCGGACACCGCCGACGACATCTTCGAACACCTCGGGTCGTTTATAAATTTCGAAAAAAGCCAGAAACAAACCATGCGCGATTACCGTCTCGATCGAATGCGCATGCTCCTTCGGCATTTCGACAACCCCCAGGATTCGATGAGAACAATCCACCTTGCCGGGTCCAAGGGCAAGGGCTCCACGGCGCTCTATCTTGCCGCGGGGCTTTCCGCCCTCGGAGAAAAGACGGGACTCTACAGTTCACCCCATGTAACCACCTACAGGGAGAGAATCACCCTGGCGGGGGAATTTTTCGATGATGGGCTCATTATTTCCGAAGGACGCAAAATCCTGGATGAACTCCCTGAATTCACCGCCGCAAAGCTTCGGGGGGAGGCCGAACCCAGCGCCTTTGAGTTGCTGACACTTCTTGCTTTCCTGGTATTCCGGGCCGCGGGTTGTACTGTCGCGGTTATAGAAACGGGAATAGGCGGACGCCTCGACGCCACCAACGTGATAGCCCCGATCGCAACACTTATCACTCCGATAGAAATAGAACACGCCTACCTCCTGGGAGACACCATAGCTTTGATCGCCGCAGAAAAGGCGGGGATTATCAAGGAGGGGATCCCCGTATTCGCGGCGGAACAGCGTTTTCCCGAGGCGCTGGAAGTGGTGAGAACACCAGCAGCGGAAAAACACGCCAGGTTCTACTATCAGCCGGAGGTGCTCGAGGAGTTTGAAGCACGTCTCACCTCCTCCGGTACTGAACTGTCCCTGAAGTGGGGAAGCCGCAATAACACCGAGAACACGAAACTACCCCCGACCCTGAATACCACCCTAAAGATGCTCGGTCATGTGCAGGCACAAAACGCGGCCCTCGCGCTGACCACCCTGAGAATACTCTATGACGAAACTTTCGCGAAAATGCCCCCCCGGGTCTGGAAGGAACTGGTACGCAGGGTGTCCGCCGTTTCATTGCCGGGACGTATGGAGCTGATCGGTGAATACCCGAAGATTGCCCTGGACGGTGCCCATACACCCGTATCGATCCAGCATATCCTCGAGACTTTTCAGGAGGTCTTTGGAGATGAGGGTATCTGCATTTTCGGTTCCGTAGAGGGAAAAAACGCCGAGGCCATGGCATCCCTGATAGGCCCGGCCTTTCACGATATCATTATATCTACGCCGGGAACCTTCAAACCAAGCCGGCCGGAACAGGTGTGGCACACCTTCCTCAACTACCAGCCCGAGACGGTTTTTTTCCCCGATCCGAAGGAGGCCCTGAAGCACGCGATGAAAAAGTCCATCGGTACCCGGCCCATTTTGGTCACCGGCAGTTTTTACATGGTGGCGGAGATCCGCTCCCTGCTCTTTCCGCCATCCACACTCACCAACACGGAGGAGACATGATTTCCAGACTTACCTCGCCCAAAGCCCGGGCCCTGAGCCCCTACACCCCCGGTGAACAGCCGAGGGGAAAGAAGTTCATCAAACTGAATACAAACGAGAACCCCTATCCCCCGGCTCCCGGTGTCGCCGCCTGCCTGTCGAACTACCCGGCGGAGGAACTGCGACTCTATCCCGATCCGTCTTCCGAAGAGCTGCGAAGGGCAATCTCCGATTGGTACGGCCTCTCCCCCGAGGAGGTCTTCGTTGGAAACGGCTCGGATGAGGTCCTCTCTTTTGCTTTTTACTCCTTTTTCAACCCCGACCATGGACCCGTACTTTTTCCAACTCATACCTACAGTTTTTATCCAGTCTACTGTTCCTATTATACTCTTCCCTTCAGAAAGATTCCCCTCGCCCCTGATTTTTCAATCGATCCGGAGCCGTATTTCTCCACGAAAGACTATGGGGGGATTGCCCTGGCCAACCCGAACGCGCCGACGGGAATCGCCCTCAAAAAAAATGATATTGTTGATTTTCTGGAAAAAGCCCGGGACAATCGACTCCTGCTCCTCGATGAAGCCTATGTGGACTTCGGCGCGGAGAGCTGCAGCTCCCTCGTGAGAGACTACCCAAACCTCCTGGTGATCCACACCTTCTCAAAAAGCCGGTCCCTCGCGGGAATAAGGGTCGGCTTCGCCCTCGGCAATCCCGACTTGATCTCAACCCTCTTCACCGTGAAGGACTCCTTCAACTCCTACCCCCTGGACAGGCTGAGCCAACAAGCGGCGGTGCGGGCTATGGAGGACAGGGATTATTTTGATAAAACCAGAAAGCGAATTATCATCACACGGGAGAAGACCTCGGAACGACTGAAGAAAATGGGCTGGGAAGTCCTGCCCTCAAGGGCGAATTTTATCTTTGCCCGCCTACCCGGAACGAGGGGCTCACGGATCTATACCCTGATGAGAGAAGGGGGATTTTTAGTCCGGCATTTCAACCACGAGGGAATAGATGATTTCATCCGTATCACCATCGGCACGGATGAACAGATGGAGGCTTTCACACAAGCCGCGAGGCGTTTATTCGATGTAAAAAGGGAGGAGACCCATGATTGAGTTCTTTGAAGGACGCGTAATTGTGCAAACCGGAGATATAACCACGATGGAGGTCGACGCGATTGTGAATGCCGCGAATTCCAAGCTTCTCGGCGGAGGGGGTGTCGATGGTGCCATTCACCGCAAGGGTGGAGGAAAGATTCTCGCGGAATGCAAAGAAATTCGAGCCCACCAGTATCCCCAGGGCCTCCCGGCCGGCAAAGCGGTAATGACGGGGGGAGGAGCCCTCCCGGCGCCCCATGTAATCCATACGGTGGGTCCCGTATGGCACGGGGGTAACAGAGATGAAGAGAAAACACTCACCGAAGCCTATACCAACAGCCTCAACCTGGCTATGGAAACTGGGCTGAAGTCTATCGCTTTCCCCGCTATCAGCACGGGAGTATACGGCTTTCCGAAGGCACATGCCGCGGTGATCGTGTACCACGTGCTGAAGGAATTTCTATCTCACCATAACCTTCCCCATACCGTATTTATAGTATTCTACAGCAGCACGGATGAACAGATTTTTCTCGATACCCTGCGCGCGAAAAACCTGGATTAAGCCTTGTCCTTAAACTGGAAAGAAATCGAAAAAATACTCGAAGAACTCAACATTGAAAACAGCTCGATTCAAAAGATCCGTCAACCCGATTTTCGGACCCTGGTACTCGACCTTTACGCCCCCGGAAAAAGGCAATCCCTCCTTATCTCCCTGGCCCAGGGGAAAACAAGGCTTCATGCCCGCTCCCTCCCGGTGAAGAACCAGGTACCGCTGCAGAGATTCGCCCAGATGCTGCGATCCAGAATTCAAGGAGGGCGTATAACAAAAGCCCGTCAGCTCGATCAGGAAAGAATCATCCAAATGGACATCCATAGGGGTGGAGAGACGACACATCTCTATATACGCCTGTGGGGTGGCGCAGGCAATATCATCGCCACCGATGATTCGCAGAAGATACTCGATGCCTTTTATCGAAGACCGCGACGGGGAGAAGTGTCGGGCGAACAATTCGACCCGCGGGAAGTGATAGAACAGGCCGCGAAGAAGGGAAAGGGACCGCGGAGGGAGTTCACCCTCCGTCCGTTCCCCGAGGGTTCTACCCTGAATGCGACGGTGGAACGGGAATATCACGAGCTCGAACTGGAAGAGAAACTGAAAAAACTGCGTGAAAGGGCCAACGCGATCCTCGAGCAGCGAAGAAGTAGCATTGAACTCAAACTCGCGGAGCTCGAAAATCGCGGTGAAAACACCGAAAACGCCAACCGCTACAAAGAAATCGGTGATATCCTAACGGCCCACCTCTATGAGATTCCCTCCGGAGCAAGCTCCACGCAGCTGCCCGATTTTTACCATGACAACGAAACCACCGAGATTGAACTCGATCCGGGTCTCAGCCCTCACAGGAATGCGGAAGAGTACTACAAAAAATACCGTAAGACAAAGGGAAAGAACGATTTTCTCCAGGAGGAGATTGATAACCTGAG
>CAZJIN010000052.1:0-10234 GCA_964545955.1 uncultured Sediminispirochaeta sp. | reverse complement strand
AAAATTCTTTAGAAAATATTTCAAAGAGCGCGTAATCTATGTTGACATAAAGCGCAATTGCGACGATCCATTCGAGAGTAATTTTTTTCGCTATTTTGTATTGAATTTCCATAAGCTTGGATTGAAACAGCTTATTACTACCAGCTATAAACCTTCACCTGTGGCTAATACACAATTAAAATTGTTTTGCGATGATAAGACTCTTAAGAATACAAATTCTAAATATCGTCCTAAAATAACTGCAAATAGATTTATTATTAACGATGTGCATGACATAAACGAGGATGGTGAGTTTAACCTAAAAGATGTTGCTTTGCAATTACAGGCAAACAAACATAATGAATGGGCTCCGCTCGATGGCGACGGCGATTTTCGTAGCGATGAATGTATAAATCTACTGAAACAATCTGATATTGTTATAACTAATCCTCCCTTTAGCCTATTTCGCGAATATGTGAAACAACTTTTTGATTACAACAAAAATTTCGTAATTATAGGTAGTATGAACGCAATCACCTATAAAGAAATATTTCCATTAATTAAGAATAATATGTTGTGGTTAGGAAATGGATTTAATTCTGGTAATGCATATTTTTATACACCAAATTCTCGAGATTTCGCTTCAGGTGTGTTTAATGCAAAAACAGGTTTAGTGAAGTTTCGCAACGTTTGTTGGTTTACAAACCTCGACCATGGAAGGCGTCACCAACCATTGCCGCTTATGACATTGAGCGACAATTTGAAATACAGCAAACACAAAGAAATTAGAGGCAAAAAAAACTATAATAAATATGATAACTACGATGCGATTGAAGTGCCATTTACTGATGCTATACCGAGCGACTATGATGGCGTAATGGGTGTACCGATCAGTTTTCTCAATAAATACAGCCCTGAGCAATTCGAGATTACAGGAACAAGTGATAATGGTCTTATTGATGATAAATACAAAATAACTCCAGGTTTAACAAAAAAATTTGTTGATGATTATTATAAGGCTGGCGGCACAGGGGCATATAAGGAAGGTAATCCAACAGCTGGTTACTATACTAATAACGGTGCAAAAATGGCGTATAAAAGAATTTTTATTAAGCACAAGGAAAATTAAAAATGAAAACATTCTTAAGGACTAATATCACTGTCAATGAGATTTGCGACGGTTTTGTTTATAACGAAATAGAAGGTAAGGGGTTATTTGGTTTATCAGGAAAACTCACTATTCAACCGGAGTATCAGCGTAACTATATTTATGCTTCTGACGGAGGCAAAAAAGAAATGGCTGTTATTGAGTCAGTCCTAAAAGGATACCCAATAGGATTGATTTATTTTAATAAACTCAGTGATATTAATTTTGAAGTTTTGGATGGGCAACAACGTATCACCAGCCTCGGAAGATTTGTATCAAATAAATTTGCGATTAAGGATGAAAACGGATTGGAGCAATATTTTAATGGTATGGCTAAAGACAAGAAAAACAAAATATTGGAAACAAAATTGCTTATTTATGAATGCAAAGGAACAGAAAGTGAGATAAAAGAATGGTTTAAGACAATCAATATTGCTGGTGTTCCTCTAAATGATCAGGAATTACTCAATGCAGTGTATTCTGGCCAGTTCGTGACACTATGCAAAGAGGAATTCAGTAATAGTCAAAACGCCAACATTCAAAAATGGAGTGCTTATATAAAAGGTAGTGCTAACCGGCAGGATTATTTAGAATGTGCGCTGGATTGGGTAAGCAAAGGTAATATTGGAGATTATATGAGCCTACACCGCTTTGATAAAAATATCGACGAACTAAAGATATATTTCAACAGTGTGATTGATTGGGTTTCAAGCGTATTTACTGATGTTGAGAGCGAGATGCGTGGACTTGAATGGGGTAGACTTTACGAAGAGTACCATAGAAAAGCGTATAGTCCAAAAATAGTCTCTGATCAAGTAAAAGAGCTTTACGGTGATCCATACATTAAGAACAGGAAAGGTATTTTTGAATATATTCTCGGAGGCTCACAAGAAACTAAATTACTTGAAGTTAGGGTATTTGACGAGGCAATAAAAAAGTCTGTTTACACAAAGCAAACAAAAGCAGCGGAGGAAGGAGGAAAATCAAATTGTCCGCTTTGTGCAATAGGACATGATTCAAACAGGACGAAGATTTTGAAACAAAATGAAATGGATGCAGACCATGTAACAGCTTGGAGCAAAGGTGGAGTGACTGATATAAAAAACTGTCAGATGCTTTGCAAGACACACAACCGAGCAAAAGGTAATAAATAGGTAATTATTTATGGATCGCCTCCGCACGTCCTGTGTTTCTGTGGAAAAGGGGGGATGGATTAAGAAATTACTTATTATGAGAATGGAGCGGTTCATCGTCTATCTTTTAATAAAGTGCTTATCCCTTCATCTTAACTGTTGTGTTTTTTGGGGTGTTTACAAAAAGAATGACAAATATATGTGTAGAAAAAATGTAGATTTGAGAATATCAAAAAAATAAAAAATATCCAAAAAATTAGCATGTTTGAAATCTATGTGGATGACCCCATGCGTAAAAGGCATGACCTGATGATCTGCTTGAACAAAGTCAAAAAAAATCCAAAAAGATAATAAAAGTAATTTATAAAAAAATGATACAATGCGTAATAAAATTTGTAGAAAAATTGTAGAATGGTTTTTCACTAAAGATAGACAAAAATTGAGAATAGCTGAAAAATACTGATAATATAAATATATTCAATGTAATGAAATAAACAAGTGTTGATAAATCCTGAAAACGGTTGAAAAATGGATTGATCGTTTCGACACGCATGAGGCTGGAAAAGTCAGCATCGGGGCCTGGAGGGGACTCAGGTACCTGAAGATTTCGATACTTTAGTGGATATAGATTTTTCAGACGACTCGCCTGATGCACGAGCCGACAGATAAGCATGGGCCCGCTTGCTCTCGAAGGTCTATGAGATAAATCCTGAGGTTCAGCAGGAAATTCTTTTTGCAGTGTAAAATAATATATGCTAAGGTTATTTAAAATTAATAAATCAAAAGGAGTCTTACATGAAGTATTTATCAAAACTGTTGCTGATTATGGTAACAACTATTTCTATCGCTTTATTATCAGGATGCAGCGTATTTTCCACGAGTGAAGATTCTGCAAAGAAAACAGCAAACTTAGTCTATGTGAATTGGGCTGAAGGGATTGCGTATACCAATGTTGCCAAAGTTGTCTTAGAACAAAAAATGGGATATGAAGTGGAGATAACAAGCTCTGATGTAGATCCAGCTTTTCAAAGTATAGCAGAAGGCTCTCAAGATGCGTTCATGGAAGTGTGGCTTCCGGTTTTGCATAAAGGTTTTGTTGATAATTATGGTGACCAAATTGTCGATTTAACTGCTGTGTACGATGGTACCCAATGTGGATTAGTTGTACCACAGTATGTGTATGATGACGGTCTCACAAGCCTGAACAATCTTTCCAATCCAACATTTAAGAGTAATCTGGATAGTAAAATACAAGAAATGAATCCCGGTGCAGGTATAATGACTATGTTAAATGAAGTAATTGTTCCCGAGTATAGCCTCGAGGATTATACTATTCTTTCAGTTGAGACAACACCGATAATGCTGGATACATTGGACACTGCTATAGATAACAATGAATGGATCGTTGCTACTCTGTGGAAACCCCATTGGGCTTTTGCAGAATGGGGTTTGAAATTTTTAGATGAGCCAGAAGGTATTTGGAGTGAAGGGAGGATACACATTTTTGGACGCAGCGGTATAGCTGAAGACAAACCTGAGTTGAAGGATTTTCTTGAAGATATGTATTTAACCAATGCACAATTATCCGACCTTATGTTGCAATTCAAGAATTCTGAAGACTCTAATGAGGTTATTGCCGAGAAATGGGTGGAAGAGAATGAAGCTGTAGTTCAAGCGTGGATTCCATAAAGCATATAATAAATATTGACGGGTCGTGCCGGCAGGGGATATTGTTTTGATATGGCCCACGCAACGGGCGGCACAAATGTGCTTTCTATTGTCGTAACTACTACACGTATCATCGAATGTATAAGCCTTTAGGGTGAAGTAACTGCGAATGCAGTTGCAAAAGAGCTGAATCTGAGCCGCTCGAACGCGCGTTGCCTGCCTGTTATACTTGAAGAGCTTACTCTGTAGAAGAACTTCACGTGGAAGTTATAGTCTGACATTTAAATTCTTTGAGTTAGGAAATACAGTACCCCACCGATAATGGATAGAAATCCTGTTACAGATAATCTGGAGTTCTCTTGTATCAGGAGGATTTGTCAATACTCAGTGATTCTCAAACTTTCTGGACAATGTTTTTGCAACGTGAAGGGAGATACTCTTTTCCCCTTTTCGACTCTGTGATATAAATAGATATGCGTGAAATGGTGGAAAAGGTTTTATCCGAAGAAGAACGGGCACGGGAGCAGGTACGGAAGGCCCGGGAACAGGCCTCGGAGGTCACCCGCGAGGCGGAACAAGAGGCCGCGCAGATCGTCGAGGATGCCCGGAAGGACGCGCAGACACTGGTGCGGGAAGGGCGCGAAAAGGCCGAAGCGGAAGCTAAAGAGTCCTACCGTGAGGAGATGGATCGTACCCGTAGCAGCACAGATCAGTTTCAGAGGAGGATTTCCGCTTCTTTGGAACCAACAATACGGAAAGTAATAGATTTTCTCGTCACCCCTGGTTATCAGCAGGAGGAGTAACTACTTGCAGGGTCATCTGAAGGCATACGGTTTTGTCAACGCAAAGATTCGCTCTCGACTAAGTAGACTTCTGACGGAGGAGAACTTCAACTCAATGATACGCGCGGGAAGTATCGAGGAGGTGATCGCGGAACTCCGGAGTACCGACTATGCCGATTCCATGGATCTCTACGCCTCAACGGGTGATGTGCGGGCCGTGGAGTTTTCCCTCAATGTTCATGAGATAGAGACCGTGAAGGAAATTCTCCTGTATCTGAAGGGTGAACCAGCCGATTTTGTTCGTACCCTGATTCTCCGTTATGAGGTAGACCTGGTAAAGAACGCCCTTCGTTTCTGGTTTGACAGACTTATTCGTCATCGGGTTCAACGGGGAGGGGGAGAGTACCTCTATGAGAAGCCTTTGATACATCGGATCAATCTGGATCATATTATAAACGCACCGGATGAAGATGAAATGCTTGAGGCTCTTCGGGGCAGTCCATATTACGATCTTGTGCGCAGGAATATCGGCATTATAAAGGAAGAAAAGCATATGTTCCCCGTTGAGCTGGAGCTCGATGAGTTTTTTTATCAGGAGCTTTTCAACGCGGTGCAAAAAATGGACAAAAAAGACCGGCAGGTGGCCGAGAGAATACTTCGAGTTGAGGTGGACCTTCAGAATATAGACCGTATAGTGAGGTTTGTCTCTTTCTACGGAACGGAAACGCGGAAACGGTTTCAACTATTTTTACCCGGGGGAAGTATCGGGGGTGATGTGCTCGGTGAGGCCTATCGGCAGGAGGGTGCTGAGGAGGCTCTGAGTGTTCTACTATCGAAGAGCTATACCGGGTACCGGGCTTTTACCGCCGAGCATCGTAGTACCCTCTACGCCAGACTCAACCTGGTGGAGGGGCTGCTTCGACAGATTCTGAATGACGAAGTGAGAAGGCTTTTACACGGGTACCCCTTTACCATTGGTACGGTAATTGCCTATGTGTTTCTCAAGCGAAGGGAAATCCACTCGCTGATCAGGATAATCAACGCGAAATATTACGGTTTATCCGAAGAAAAAATACGGGAAGTCTTATGATCACAACTACTTCGATGCGGCAGTTGATCGCCGCGGTACTGGAGAAGGACATCGACGCAGCCACCGAGGCTTTGTTGAAGGTGGGGGTGATAGATTTTATCGACATTCGTGAGATTACCGCTGAATGGACCTCAAAGCTTCAGGGTGTTTCCCGTACCGACGACACTCAGCAGGCAAGGGACTTTCGCAAGAGGCTCGACGCGTATATCGGTACCGCCGGATTTTTACCGTCTGATTTTATCACTTCGACGGAAATACCCGAGGGCAGAGTTGATCTCAAGTCGGCTGAGCAGAGCCTCGATGAGATAGGCGAGGAGATACGGCGGATACGGGAGCAGCAGAAACAGGTGCAGGACGAGGTTCTTCGCTTCGAGGAGCTGCGAAGACAGATGCCTCAACAGCGCGGAGGGGTCGGGTATCCCGATCTGCTCAAGGGCGGACATGCCTACATCTCCGTGTATACGGGAAGGCTTCCCCGGGAATCTCAGGGGAAGTTTGAAGAGGCCCTGGAGGGGCTGCCGGCGGTGTATGTGCCCGGTTCTGAGGACGAAGCCGGCGTGGCGGACTATATAATTGTTCTGCGGAGGGAGAAAGACCGGCTCGAGAAGCTATTGAGAAGGTACGGATGGGAGGAACTGAGCGAAAAGGATGCGGCTGACTCGAGGGGTGGGGCAACTTCCACGGATTCGTCGGATGAAGATGAACGGGGCACACGGCTTCCAATCGAGAAGATTGACCGGAGGCTCGAGGAGTTGCGGAACAAACAAAGAAGTATGAACGAAGTTCTCAAGGATTCCATATCAAAAAAGAGAGAGGAAATAGGCGATCTGTGGACCGGTCTGAGGGTAGCGGAACTTTCGGCGTCTATCCGGTCAAAATATCGAAAAACCGACAGGACCTATCTTTTTTCCGGCTGGCTTCCCGCGGACAGGCAGGAGGTGGTGAATAAAGCCCTCAACGAGGCTACTGAGGGACGGTGCTACCTGGAATGGCACAATCCTCACACCGTCGGAGACCCGGAAGTAGCCGGAAATATTCCGGTGCAGATGCGAAATCCGAAGCTGTTGAATCCTTTTCAGTCCCTTGTGCAGAATTACGGGACCCCCGCCTACGGATCCATTGATCCCACCCCGATCGTGGCGGTGTTCTACCTCGCCATGTTCGGGCTGATGTTTGGGGACGCGGGGCACGGGCTGGTGGTATTTTTGATCGGTTTAGCGGGGATCTGGAAACAGAGACGGAAGGGTCACAAGTCGATGTTGTTTCCCTTGATTACCTGGTGCGGCGGGGCTGCCATGCTGGCCGGGGTGCTGTTCGGGTCCTATTTTGGTATGGCTTTGTTTCCGCCTCTGTGGTTCGATTACCATGGAGTAGTGGCGGGGCACGGCGGAACGGGAAGTGTGAAGACCCTCACGGATATTCTTCTGATTACGATCTACTTCGGTATCGTCGTGATATCCGTCGGTCTCCTGCTCAACTGGATCAACCGAATCAGGCGGAAAGACCTTATCGGCCTTGTATGGGGTAATGGAGGACTTCTGGTTGGCTGGATCTACGCGGCGGGTACCTGGGCTGCTTTTTACTTTGTTGCCCATGAGTACAAGGAACTTCCCGGGGGTTCACTTCTGTTCCTGACTATTGGAATTCCAGTCCTTTTGATGGGGGCAAAACCGATAGTGGAGCATTTTCACCATCAGCGGGTGCATGGGAAGTCGGAGCGGAAACTCAATGTTCTCAACATGGGAATGGAATGGCTGGTGGAACTGCTCGAGATTTTTTCCGGCTACCTCTCGAATACCCTCTCTTTCATGCGTGTCGCCGGACTCGGGATCGCCCATGTGAGTCTCATGACGGCTTTTTTTCAGATCGCGGAAATGTCGGTGTCCAACGGGCATTATAGCGTCATGTCGTATGTGATTCTGCTGCTGGGTAATATGCTGGTGATAGGACTGGAGGGACTGTCCGCGGGAATCCAGTCCCTCAGGTTGAATTATTACGAATTTTTCTCAAAATATTTTACCGGGAATGGTAAAGCCTACGCTCCCATCTCTCTGCGTTCCGATTCATAGGGGATGTGGACGGGGACTGTAGCAACACTAAGGAAGGAGTTACTGAAATGGAAAAACAAAAGCGATGGTTTGTGTCCCGGCTTCGTGTGAGCCTGGTGGTAATGCTGATTCTCATGGCATTCGGAAGTCTGATTTTCGCGACCAACTCGTTTGCCCAGGAGGCCGGCCAAGTTGAAAAGACCCTTACCGCGGAAGAGGCGGGGGTTCAAAAATTCGGTCTCATGGCTGCGGCAATCGCCTTCGGTCTCGGCGCTATTGGTGCCGGTATCGCGATCGCAAATGTCGGTTCCGCCGCGATGGGAACTATCGGAGAGAAGCCGGAATTGGCGAGCCAGGCACTGATTTTTATCGCCCTCGCGGAAGGTCTGGTGGTATTCGGCTTTATCACCGCGCTTATGATTCTTGGTAAAGTATAGGGTATGAAATATTTTATTATCGGCGGGGAGGATGCCGTGCTGGGATTCGGGATGGTTGGTGTGGAGGGCCGTACGGCCGGAAATGCCGATGAAGCCCGGGAGGCATTGCAGGAGGCCCTGGATGATAAGGACACGGGTATTGTTATCATTACCGAGCCTGTTGCCGACTTTATCCGCCCGCTGGTTGATCGCTATGTCTTCAGTCGCTCCTTTCCCCTGATCGTGGAGGTTCCCGATCGGGACGGACCGACGGAGGGTAAATTGAGTTTACGCGAGCTGGTGAACCATGCGATCGGGATTAATCTCTAACATGCCAATATACAATGCCAAATATTTGGGAGTAACCTGATGACGGATAGTGAAAAGGGATCTCAAAGCGGACGACTTCTGCAGGGGATTACGGAGCAGGCCCGGGAGGAGTCAAAGAAGATCGTTGACGATGCCGAAAGGCAGGCGAAGGAGATCGTGGAAGGGGCGCGGAAAAAGGCTGACTCAATTCGGAAAGAGGCTGAAGCCCGGGTTGAGAAACAGGGCGAAGAGATTCGAAAGAAATACCGACAACTCACCGAGACGGAGCAACGAAAAGCCCGACTGTCGGTGCAGGAGCAATTGTTCAAAGATGCCATGCAGAAGGTAAGGGAAGGGCTGGCCGACCTCCGAGGACAGAATGGTTATGTTGAGGTTCTGAAGGGCTGGATTGTGGAAGGGGCCCTCGGGCTTGCCCAGGACACGCTTCGCGTAAATGCTTCAAAGGATGACCGTGCCCTTCTCACCGAAGGGGTGTTGAAGGACTGTGGGGAAGAAGTCAAAAAACAGAGCGGACGCTCGGTGAAGTTCGAGCTTTCTCCCGGAACCCCGATGGAGCGGCAGGGGGTTTTTCTCAGCTCTGAAAACGGCCGCCTGGCGTATAACAACCTCGTGGAAGCACGGATACAGCGCTATTCCATGGAAATACGCAGAATGATCTACCGACCGATACAGAGTGAGAAAATGGAAAGTGAGTAAAGAATGAGTGAACGCGTAGTTGGAACAGTACAGCGGGTAAACGGACCGGTAATAGAGGCGCAGGAAATCACCGAAGCGATGATGATGGAGCTAGTTCACGTTGGCGATGTCGGACTGGTGGGGGAGATTATAAAGCTAACCGGAAGTCGGGCCACTATTCAGGTCTATGAGGATACCACGGGAATCGCACCGGGAGATCCAATCTACGGAAGCGGACTGCCCCTTTCGGTTGAACTGGGACCCGGGCTTATGGGACAGATATACGATGGAATACAGCGACCCCTGGAAACTCTCCGGGATGTCAGCGGTGTATATATGAAAAGGGGAGTTGAAGAACCGGCTCTGAACAGAGAAAAAAAATGGCATTTTCTCCCGTCTTTGAAAAAAGGTGACCGGGCTGAGGGTGGGGAGATCCTGGGAACGGTGAAAGAAAGTGAAAAAGTCGAGCACCGTATACTGGTTCCACCGCGAATAAGCGGCACCCTCGATTCCATCGCCGACGAAGGTGATTATACCGTTACCGACAGGATTGCCGTTCTCAAGGATGCGGAGGGGCTTGGGCATGAGCTGAACATGATACAGCGATGGCCGATCCGTGTGCCGCGACCGGCTGCCTCGCGCTATCCACTGTCCACACCGTTGATCACGGGTCAGAGGGTAATCGACACTTTGTTTCCCCTTGCGAAGGGGGGGACGGTGGCAATTCCCGGTGGCTTCGGGACAGGAAAAACCATGACCCAGCACGCCGTGGCCAAGTGGTGCGATGCCGATATTATTGTGTACATCGGCTGCGGGGAACGGGGCAATGAAATGACCGATGTACTAACCGAGTTTCCCGAACTGGTCGACCCGCGTACCGGTACCAGTCTGATGGAACGGACCATTCTCATTGCCAACACCTCCAACATGCCGGTCTCAGCCCGTGAGGCCAGTATTTATACCGGA
>CAZJIN010000051.1:0-10236 GCA_964545955.1 uncultured Sediminispirochaeta sp. | reverse complement strand
TTTTAGATGAGGCATCAGAAGATTACGGTTAGATTTTTGGGTGAGGCAACACGCATGTCGACTCAGCAATTCTCAGTATGGAAAGTGTAAAACACTTTCCATACTGAGAATGCCTCCAACCGATGAGCAATTGCCATATTTTTAAGCAATTGAGGCAAATTCTGATTTTAGAAGTCTAACAGGCTTCTAAAATCAGAATTGCTTATGTCGACCCGACATTCCACGTATCGCCAGCTACACCTCACCGTAGTTGCCCTATAATTGCGTTGAAAGTCTTTTCCGTGATATGCTGAAATGATGAAAAGAGAACATTCAAAGGGAAAAAATATCGCAATGATCGGCGCAGGTGCCTGGGGTACTGCCGTGGCAAAGGTCCTCGCTGAGAACGGTCATAACGTTGAGATCTGGGCGTTTGAAAAGGAAGTAGCCGATTCCATACACAACGACCATGTAAACAGCACATATCTCCTGGGAGTCGATCTCCCCGAGACGGTTCGTGCAACCGATAGTCTGGACAGGGCAATTTCTCGAAAGGATTTTGTTTTGCTCGCGACTCCTTCACTTTACTACGTGGATACCATTAAACAGCTGACGATGAACCCCTCCATACTGGAGGGAAGGATTCCCATTGGTGTCCTGACCAAGGGTTTTATTCCCGCCGCTCACCTGCCACAACTGCCACTGGAGGCAGCTGAAAATTACCTTCCCGGTTTTTATCGGGACAACCTCGTGTATATTTCAGGTCCGAGCCACGCCGAAGAGGTGGCGCGGGGCAAAATCACCGGGCTTATCAGCGCCTCAAAGAACCCTAAAAACTCCATCCGTTTCAGGGAACTTCTCAGCGGGAAAACCCTGCTTGTATATTCCTCCCTCGACGTGATCGGTGTGCAGACCTCCGGGGCGACTAAAAACATCATCGCCATCGCCTTCGGTATGCTTGACGCCCTCAAGGATATCAGCCCTCTTTTCGGGGACAACACCGAATCCCTTCTTCTTGCGGCAGGTCTCAGGGAGATCCAGCTCCTTGGCTTTGCCCTAGGTTCAAGCCATCCGGAAACCTTCTCCTCAATCGCCGCGGTGGGCGACCTAGATGTAACCTGTCGCTCCGTCTACGGTCGAAATCGCCGATTCGGTCGTGAAATAATCCACGACCGCAAACTCGATGGATACAAAAACATTGAGGACCTTATCAACAATATACACTCCCTGGGCTACCTCCCGGAAGGAGTGGTCGCCTGCAAATATGCCCGGACAGTAGCCGAATATAAGAATTTGAAGACCCCGATAATCTCCGCGGTCTATTCGATTCTCAACAAAGATACGGCACCCCTTGAAACACTCGCCCGTCTGCTTGGCAGCATTACCACCCTGTCCGAAGAGGAGGAATCCCGCTGAGTAGCATTTTTGATGGGAAGGCTTTTGAGACAGCAATTCCAAATGTGGAGAATGTTTTACATTCTCCACATTTGGAATTGCTGCTTTTGAGAAGAGGTTCCTTGCAGCACCATAAAACAGCCGGAGACTTCGAAGTTGCCGCGCGAAACGCTTCTCAGAACCACAGGGACGAAGGGAACACACCGGAAACCGGGGAAAGAGTCCAAGAAAGATTTTAAGTGAAAATTCAGGACATTTTAAAATCCGAATAGTACTCGACCTTCTGGTTTCTTCGATTTTCTCCTTCCTTTGCCTCCAACAGTTCGAAGATCCTCCTGTTCAGGACCGGATGTACGAACAGGGAAGCAAGATCACAGAGAGGCTTCAACACAAAAAGTCGCTGGTGGAGTTCCGGATGGGGCACGGTCAGTCGATCGGTAGAGAGGATTTCTTCGTTGAAAAAGAGTATATCCAGGTCTATTGTCCGGGGTCCCCAGTTTTTTGTGCGTTCCCGCTTCAGATTTGATTCGATTCTCTGGAGCTCATCGAGGAGATTCCCCGCTCCAAGACCCGTTTCAACGACCCCCACGGCATTCAGAAACCGTTCCTGATCCACGTATCCCACAGGGTCTGTTTCATAGATCTTCGACAGGCCCGTAATGACGGTATCTTCGATATCATTCAAGGCCGCGGCGGCCCTCCGGAGATACTCCACCCTCCGACCGATGTTTGAACCGAAGGCTATATAGGCGCGGTTCTTCCCCGTTCTTGGAGTCCTGACAATCCTGTCGGTGAGTCGAGCGGCACGCGTATTTTCTCTCACATCATGGACCCTGATAAAATCCACCCCTGCTGCAATTCCCAGGACATTGGTGGCGATGGTGCCCTCCACCCTCTCCTCGGCGGGCAAATTAAGGGTCTTTCCGATCATTGATTTCCGGGAGGTTCCCAACAACCACGGATATCCCGTTTCCCCCATGCGATCGAGGCTTCGCATCACTTCAAGGTTCTGCTCCACTGTTTTGCCGAACCCGATCCCGGGGTCAAGGATCACTTTTTTCGGATCGACGCCGCATTTCAGGGCTCTTTCAACAGAATCATCGAGTTGCCTAAGAATTTCATCCATCAGATTTCCGTAGTCGGTCCCCTCCTGGTTGTGCATAAGGCAAACCGCGAGTCCCGTGTCACCTGCCAGCTTCAACAGGTTCCGGTCACGCCGCCCCCCCCACACGTCGTTGATCAGCGTTGCTCCCGCTTCCACCGCCGCCTCGGCTACACTGTGCTTCGAGGTATCGATAGAAACAGGCACACGCAGGCGGGAGGAAAGCTCACTGATCACCGGCGCGGTTCTACGGATCTCCTCCACCGCATCTACCGGCCGATGCCCCGGCCGGGTTGATTCACCGCCTACATCGATGATATCGGCTCCCTGCCTCTCCATTTCAAGCGCACGATCCACGGCCGCCTGAAGCGAATCAAATCTACCCCCGTCTGAAAAGGAATCGGGCGTTACATTGAGAATACCCATTATATAGGTCCTGCTTCCGAGAGAGAATTCGGTGATGCCGATCTTCATTTTTTTTACTCCTTCCGAGGGATTCCAGTGGATAAGGTCACTCTACTATACCCTCCCGTCGTGGGAGAATTCAATTAAACCAGCCTCAGCAATTCTAAGTATGGAAAGTGTAGAACACTTTCCATACTTAGAATGCCCCCAACCGATGGGCAATTGCCCTATTTCCTAAGTTTTTGAGGCAAATTCTCATTTTAGAAGCCTTATGGTCTTCTAAAATGAGAATTTCTGAACCAGCCTTTGATTTAACAACGGGATTGATTTTTTTTTTGCAAAATTATACAATAAGAATGTAAATTTATTCATAAAGGGGAAAACACCTGATGCTGAAAGTCGGAATAGTGGGGGCTACGGGATACGCCGGAATGGAGCTGGTAAGACTCCTCTCTCACCACCCTGAAACAGAACTTATACACCTCGGTTCTCAGAGTTTTGACGGAGTTCCCTATACCCAAACCGTGGGATCCTTCCGTCGTTTCATGGACTCGGCGGTATGTCGAAACGCCGAAATTGCCGGGCTCGCCACCGAGTGTGACGTTCTTTTCCTTGCCCTGCCCCACGGAATCGCGTCCCGTCAGGTAACAAAAGAATTAATCGATGAATGCTGTATAATTGACCTCGGTGCCGATTACCGTCTCAAGGATGTCGACACCTACAAGGAATGGTATAATCTGGACCACGGCTCTCCGGACCTCCTCGCTACCGCCGTGTATGGCCTTCCCGAGCTTTCGAGAGACGGGATCAGGGAAACCAACCTCATTGCCAATCCCGGTTGTTATACCACCTGTTCAATCCTCACTCTTGCGCCCCTTGTTTCCGGGGGTATCCTTCCCCAGGTCGATCCCGAGGGTCAACGTCCTCCGATAATAATCGATGCAAAATCAGGGGTGACAGGCGCGGGACGAAAGGCTACCCAGATGCTCCATTTCGCCGAAACAAACGAATCCACAAAGGCGTATAAGATTGCTCAACACCGACATACCCCCGAAATCGAAGCCTACTTAAGCGAGCTTCAGGGAAAAACCGTGATGGTCCAGTTCACACCACACCTCATACCTATGAATCGGGGAATACTCATCACCGCGTACATCACCCCCGATCGTCGAAGCGCCACAGCTCTTAGCACCGAATACCTGCGGGATATGTATCTCCGTCGCTATGAAGAAGAGCACTTTGTTCGCGTACTTCCGGAGGGGACCTTTCCGGAAACGAAATGGGTGAAAGGTTCGAATTTTATTGATATTGGAGTCGCGTGGGATCAACGTACTGAAACGATCATTGCAGTCGGCGCGATAGACAATCTCATAAAAGGTGCCGCGGGACAGGCTGTCCAGAACATGAATATCAGATTCGGGTTTCCCGAAGATCAGGGACTTAAGGGGATTCCCCTTTTCCCGTAAGCCGGAACAACATCCGGAAACAAACAAAGGAGTATCAAAATATGGATACATTTCTACTTCCAAAGGGTTATCAGGTAGCAGGGTTTTCCGGCGGTGTCAAAGCCTCCGGTCTCGATATGACAATTCTTCATTCTGTCCATCCCGCAGTTTCTGCGGGGGTTTTTACAAAAAACAGTGTACGCGCGGCCTGTGTCGACTGGAATGAAGCCCTTGTCGGTTCTCCCGTCCGGGCAATCCTTGTAAATAGTGGCAATGCCAACGCCTGTACCGGTTCCCGGGGAATCGCGGACTCGAAACAACTCACTGCGGCAACCGCCGATCTACTCCACATCAAGCCTGAGGAGGTCCTTCTCGCCTCTACCGGTGTTATCGGAGTCCCCCTTCCCGTTGACTCAATGTGCCGGGCCATCTCCAAGCTCCCGAAACTGCATGAAACCCCGACCGCCCTCAAGGAAGCAGTTGAAGCCATAATGACCACCGATACCGTGAGAAAAATCTCCTCCTACGAATTCCAGGTAAACGGACGCACTGTGCGTATTGTGGGTTTTGCCAAGGGCTCCGGTATGATTCACCCCAATATGGCAACAATGCTCGGATTCTTTCTCACTGATATTGGAATAGAACCATCCCTTCTTCAGCATCTCCTTTCCTCTGCCGTTGACCGGAGCTTTAACATGATTAGCGTGGACGGCGACACCAGCACCAACGACATGGCCTTGATCATGGCAAACGGCGCGTCCGGAGTAAAAATCGAATCCCCCGACGGGACGGCCTGGAAAGAGTTCAGAGAAGGGCTGGAAAAAACAAGCAGGGACCTGGCCATGGCAATTGCCAGTGACGGAGAGGGGGCGACAAAACTCATTGAAGCCCGGGTAGAGGGGGCTATGAATGATCAGACCGCCCGTCTTCTCGCTCGAAGTATCATTTCCTCAAACCTGGTGAAGACCGCCATGTTCGGTGAAGACGCCAACTGGGGCAGAATCCTCGCCGCGATGGGATATTCGGGAGGAAGATTTGATACAAACAAAGTCGAAATTGCCTTTGTCGGAAAGGCGGGGAAGATTGTACTGATGGAAAAAGGCACCCCCCTGGAATTCAACGAAGACCTGGCGAAAAAAATATTAAGTGAAAAAGAAATTCACATTGAAGTCACCCTTGCTGAAGGGGACGGTCGTGCCCTCGCGTGGGGGTGTGATCTCACCTACGACTATGTGAAAATAAACGGGAGCTACCGCACCTGACACCTCTATTGAATGAAACTTAAATTGAAACGGGAGAACCATGAAGAGCGAAAAGAGTATACCTATACAAGATGAATACCACCTGAGAGTACACACCCTTATCGACGCGCTCCCCTATATACGCAAATTCTCCGGTAAAATCATCGTAGTGAAATACGGCGGGAGCGCCATGATCAATGAGGAGCTTCGGGCAGGTATTATACAGGATATCAGCCTCCTGAAGTATGTGGGACTCTTGCCGGTGATTGTCCACGGCGGCGGCCCAGCCATTAACTCAATGCTTACCCGATTGGGGGTAAAAAGCAGTTTTGTGCAGGGCTTGCGGGTCACCGATGAACCGACGATGGAAGTTACCGAGATGGTCCTCTCGGGAAAGGTGAATAAAGATCTTGTTGGACTCCTAAGCCTCCAGGGCCTCAGCGCGGTGGGGATCACCGGGAAAGACGGGACCCTTTTCACCGCCCGTAAAAGGGTGAATTTTGAAAATGATCTGGGCCTTGTCGGAGAAATATCCGAAGTGAACCCCCATCTCCTCCGAACCCTTCTCGAACATGACTTTGTACCGGTGATAGCCCCTGTTTCTATGGGCTTGGACGGTACGACCTACAATATCAATGCCGACGACGCCGCGGTAGCTGTGGCATCAACCTTGAAGGCGGAAAAACTGATATTCCTCACCGACGTGCCCGGTATTCTCGAAAATGTCGGGGACCCGTCAAGTAGAATCAGCAGACTCACCACCTCCCGACTTGAAACACTCATGGAGGAAGGAACTGTATCGGGGGGAATGGTCCCAAAAACACGCTGTGCCGTCGAAGCGATCCGCGGAGGAGCTCACGCGGTGCATATTATCGACGGCAATCTCCCCCACTCCCTCCTGCTTGAAATACTCAGCTCCGAAGGTGTTGGAACAGTCGTTGAAAACAACCTGGAACATACTGATTCCTGATATTTATACCCACAAAAGGAGTACCTCCCATGAAAAAAATAATCGACACTAGCGCAAAAGTCCTGATGAACACCTATTCAAGATTCCCCCTCACCCTTGTGGATGGTCATGGTGTCTATGCCAGGGATGCCCATGGAAAGGAATATCTTGATTTTCTCGCAGGCATCGCGGTTAATGTCCTTGGACACGCCCATCCCGCCCTCACCAGGGCGATCTGCGATCAGGCGGGTAAAATGATCCATTGCTCAAACCTCTACTACATCCCCCAACAGACAGCCCTCGCGGAAAAACTCGTTTCTCACAGCGCCATGGATAAAGCCTTTTTCTGTAACAGCGGAACGGAGGCCAATGAAGCGGCCCTCAAACTCGCCAGAAAATGGGGCAAGATTCATAAATCTGGGGCATCAAAAATCATAGCCCTGGATCACTCCTTTCACGGACGTACTGTCGGGGCGCTCTCCTTGACAGGACAGAAAAAATACCGCACAGCCTTTCTCCCGCTTATGCCGGAGGTAGAATTTGTTCCCCTGAACGATATTGAAGCCATCACCTCGGCGGTTGACGATCAAACCTGCGCGGTCTTCATCGAACCCGTCCAAGGGGAAGGGGGAATCTTCCCCACCCGTCGGAACTACCTGAAGGAGGTGCGCAAAATCTGTGACGACACCCAGACCCTTCTGATCTTTGACGAAGTGCAATGCGGTCTCGGTCGAACGGGTACACTTTTTGCGCATCAGTATTATGAAGTCATACCTGACGCGGTCACCCTCGCGAAGGCCCTGGGGGGAGGAATCCCCATCGGCGCGCTGCTGACCACCGAAAGGGCCGCGATATTTGAACCGGGCGACCACGCGGCAACCTTTGGGGGGAATCCCCTCGCCGCAGCGGCTGCCCTCGCGGTCCTCCACGAACTGATAGACAACAGCCTCGTGGAGCATGCCCGGGAGGTGGGAAGCTATATGAATTCGGCCTTGAGCAGCCTTGCCGATACCACTCCCCTCATCAGGGAAGTTCGCGGGGTGAATCTAATGATTGGAATTCAAATGGAAGAAGAGGTAGCTCCCTACGTCGAAAAATGTCACCAGGAGGGTCTCCTGGTAGGAAAGGCTGGAACGGATGTCCTCAGACTCGTCCCCCCCCTGATCATCGAACGTGAACACGTCGACAAAATGGTGAAGATTCTCTCGAGGGTTTTAAAAAGCGGGTAATCCACTGTGGAGCCGGATCAGGTGGTGATCGTCTCTCCCTTGCCTTTCATAAAATCCGTGTTTTTGTCTCCAACCCAGTACCTTTCTCCCGCGATGCACCAGATGAAGGTGACCGGCTTTTCGTGACTGAAGACGGGATGGTAGTTGAGCATGGGAATCGTGATGTGGTCCCCCATGCCTACGGAGGTCACGAAGGTTTTATCTTCATCCGTGGGATACACCTCCATGGCGCCCTCGCCTTCGATAAAAGAATACACCTCTTCCTGATCGGTGTGATTGTGGGGCGGCCATGCCCGTGAAAAGGTTTCATAGAAGGTGTAGCCGGCCATGAACTTGTTGGCACCTTCAGTGACATCAAACATCTTGTAGACAACCTTTCTGTTGAGATGTCGGATTCTCTCATTATTCTTTTGCACTTCCTTCCATTTTGCATGATAGACGGGATAGCTCTCGTCGCCGGTCGCGCGATACAGGTAGAGAAGTCCGGGCTCCTCCCCCGTATGTCTCAGAACAAAAGAAGTGTTGACGGGAATATAGAGAACATCGTAGTGCGCGAGGGAGTACAAGGTTCCTTCCACCTCCGCTTCACATTCGTCCCCCAGATTAAAAATCAGGGTTTCCTCGTATTTGAAGGAAAACCGGGGAGAGAGGGCCCCCTCGCTGATGTCCACCTGCGCGGCGCTGAGAAACTCCAGGTTGGAATCACCCTGGTTAAAAAGTTCGGTCACCAGACAGTTGCTCTTTGGGGGATTGAATTTTTTTCCCGGTTTGATGCTCATATTTCCTCTCCTTTCGGTATCTTTGTTGAAGGACCGCTGAGAATCCATCTATTTTCAATGTTTATATTTTAATTAGTTTCTGTAAAAAAGTAAACAGAGAATTTTAAATTTCTAAGTAGCAGCGGTTTTCCTGTGTAGGCGCCTCTTTATGAGCCCGATCAAAGGAAGCGGCTACAACCTTAGTGGCAGGGTGAACTTCACCGTGGTTCCCGCCCCCTCCGCACTTTCAATCTCCACCATACCATGATGTGCTTCGATCACACTTTTCACGATTGCCATCCCGAGGCCGGTACCGCCGTTGGGACTTGATGAATAGAAGGGTTCATATATGTGATCAAGAACATCTTCACCCATACCCACCCCGTCGTCGGAAACCTCAAACTGAAGCATCTCATGGGTTTCCACGACTGTTATTGTGCAGGTACCGGAGTGCCCCATCGCCTTTCGTGCATTTTCCAGGAGATTCGCAAAGACCCGGAACATCCTCTGTTGGTCGAAAATGATCTGTCCTTCGTACTCATCACGGAAGGCGATGTGTACATTTTTTGAGGTCATTCTCCTTGACGCGTAATCCTTCACCTCTTTAAGAAATTCGGATATATCCACCAGGCCCATATCGAGACGGATTTCACCTCGCGAATAGTCGAGCAATTCATTTGCAAGCTGGTTGAGCCTTTGCGTTTCGAAACTGATATTTTCCAGATACTTTCTGTTCTTTCCCTCAAAATCATTGCCTGTGGTCAGCATATCCGCGTAGGCCTTGATCACAGATATCGGATTGCGGATGTCATGGAGAATCATTGAAGAGAATTTCCCCATTGTGGTGAGCCGCTCATTTCTCAGCAGTTCAGCCTGAGCTTCTTGAAGTTCATCGTAGGCTTTCTGGAGCTGCCTGTTCCTCTCACGCAGATCCTCCACAAAGGTCTGGTTACTTTTGCGGACCATCGCGCTGAGGGAACGAATAATTGCCAGGGCAACCAGGGAGTTCTCCTTCAGGAGACGCTGGAACTCCTCCTCATTTATGTAGAACATTCTTGTGCGTGATCGGGTAACCACCGTGGCGCTGCGGGGAAGATCATCTACGAGGGCCATCTCACCAAAGAGCTTTCCCTCACCGTGAACCGCCAGAAGATCCGCATAGGGACTGTCATAATCCTTCCAGACCTCCACTTCACCGGACATGATGATGTAGAACCGGTCGGCCTTGTCCCCTTCGTTGAAGATAATCTTGCCGGGGCTCAACTCCTCCTCGCGACAGTACTTCATAATGTCTCGAATATCCTGATCGCTGAGCAACTGGAAAAACGAAACATGCCGTAGAAAGTGAAAATATCCTTTCATAGCTCTCACTCACCTATTATCTTTAGCAACACCCTCTTCCGTCGACGCCCGTCAAATTCACCATAAAAAACAGCCTCCCAGGGACCGAGGTCCAGCTGTCCGTCGGTAATGGCGATCACCACTTCACGCCCCATCACCTGGCGTTTCATATGGGCATCGGCGTTGTCTTCACCTATATTATGACGATACCCGTTCTTGTCGTAGGGTGCCAGTTTCTCAAGCCAGTCCATATAATCCTGATGAAGCCCTGATTCATTGTCGTTTATAAAGACACTCGCCGTGATGTGCATCGCGTTTACCAGGCAGAAGCCTTCCTGCACCCCGCTTTCGGCCACCGATTGCTGTACCTCCCGGGGTATATGCACGAACTG
>CAZJIN010000050.1:0-10282 GCA_964545955.1 uncultured Sediminispirochaeta sp. | reverse complement strand
AAGAACGCAGTCGAGTTTACTGGAGAGTATGGGTGAACAACAGGTAACCATTGATTCCATGAGCTACCCCCTGCCCCATCCATTCATCGTGCTGGCAACTCAGAATCCGATCGAGCTTGAAGGAACATTTCCCCTCCCAGAAGCCCAGCTGGACCGTTTCCTCATGAAAATTCATCTTGGCTATCCCGGCAGGGAAGAAGAGGGAGAAATCCTTCTCCGCTACGAGAAAGATGATCCCCTTGATACCCTCGAAGCCGTTACCTGCCCTGAGGAGATTGTCCACCTGCAGAAACTCCGCGGTGAAGTAACAATGAGTGAAGTGGTGAAAGACTATATCCTCGAAATCACCTCGTGCACTAGAAATCATGCCCGCATCAAGTACGGTGCCAGTCCCCGAGGCTCCCTTGGCCTCATGCACGCCGCCCAGAGTCGGGCGGTACTCCGCGGTCGCGACTACATACATCCTGAGGACGTGAAGCAGCTGGCAGTGCCCGTTCTCTCCCATCGAGTTGTCCTGCAGGATGAAGAACTGATAAGCGGGGTACGGGCCGAATCGCTTATTGGCGAGATCGTCGAGCGCGTTGCCGTCCCAGTATAGGAACAGGCAAGATGCGCGAGTTTTATGAAGATATTCCCTCCTCAATTTTCCTTGTGTGGCCATCCCTGGCTATCCTCCTGTTCGGATTATCCTTCGGTCCCATTTTGAGAATTGAGGAACTTGTTTTTTTCAGCGTGGTACTCCTCTGGGCCGGGCTCCTTTCTCTTCTCTGGAGTACACGAAGCATCGACCGTGTCGAGTTCTCCCATACACTCGATCGGCACAGGGCGTTTCCCGAAGAGAGACTGGAAGTACAACTGTGCATCAACAACCGGAAGCGTCTCCCCGTCCTCCTCGCGGGAAAGATCCCTGTTCCCGATTCGCTTTCCGGTGAAGGTACTCAGGGGCTCATTCGAGAGAGAATTTTTTTCGGTAGAGAGAGGGCCTCTTTTACCCTCGCCCTCTTTCCACACAAAAGGGGCGTGTACGCCTTTGGTCCACCCGAGCTCGCCGGGGGAGACGTATTCGGATTCAGCTACAGGCACAAAACCTTCGGGATGAGAGAAGAAATCATCGTCTATCCCCGTCCAGCACGAATCAAGGACATGGCGGTTCACCGAAAGGAATATTTCGGTGATACCGTGGGCAAGAGTCCTGTGGTCGATCCGCTGCTTATCCAGGGGTGCCGGGATTACCAGCCGGGGAATCCCGTAAAAAATATTCATTGGAAACTGAGCGCGAAGCATGACAGGATGATGGAAAAGATGTACGACCCGGTGTGCCGGGACAAGGTACTGCTCATCCTTGATGTAACTGACTTTGCGGCCGAGTCCGACAGCGAGGAAGAGACCGTCTTCCGGGAGACAAGGGTATCTGAGCCCTTCGAGAGCATTCTCGAGGTGCTCACCGCCATCGTCATCGCACTCAGACGAAGTGGGACCGAGGTCGGGTTTGTCACCAATGGCCTCTTTCGTGGACAGCCCTTGAGCCGTATCACCGTTTCGGGAACCCCCTACACGGATGGACTCATCCTGGAAGAGCTTGCCAAGGTCGAACCGGTTTATCGAGTACCGATGCGGGAGATTCTCCCTTCGATGGGCCCGCTCCCATCGGGCATACGCTGCATCTACTGTGCGGCCAGTAATTCGGATCAATTGAGGTCTGCTTCTCTGTTTTTCTCGGCCCGGCACACCCATGTATCATTCATACTCTCAGAACTCGACTCCGAAACCGTGCTATCGAAAAACACCGTATCTATCCAAAACCTTTTGATTCCGGAGGAGGCGGTATGAAGAAGTCCCCCTGGACAAGGACGGTTCTTTTATCGACGATGGCCCTCTGCGCCATATATCCCTGGAATGTCCTCTTCTATTCTTTCGTGCCGAGTCCCCCTCCCGGCTTCGACACGATGGCCGTATATATGGCCGCCGCGTGTCTGGTATTCATCGTATCGGGAAGATACTTCTCACGAAAGCTATACCGACGGGTCTTTCAGGTCGTGACCTATGTTGCCTCTGTTATCTTCATCTCGTACGAATCGCTCCGGTCAGGCAACGAAGAGACTTTTGCTTTTATTCTCTTCTGCCTGTTCACGTTGTACCTCTGGATAAGCGCCGCGCGTTATACGGGCAACTGGATAAAAACCGTGCAGTCTAAGCACGAGTTCGACCGGGGGCTTACCCTATTCGCCCTTCTCCTCCTTGTGAAAATTCTCCTCATCGTCAAGCAGGCGGAATACGAGATGCCCGGTGTATACTTTTTTCCCCTCTTCATCATGTACATCCTTCTGGGCTTTACAGTGATCGCCCGGGGACAGCATCAACCCGTGAACAGGCGTAGCCAGGAGCCCCACCGCCCCAGGGTCCTTTTGGTATTGCTTTTCTTTATCGTGGTCCTCGCCCCGGCCCTATTCTTTTACCAGTTCTTCTTCCCGGAGATGCGATGGGCCGCGGAGACCGGAACGGCGCTAATGGGGACCGTTTTGGAACCCCTGGGAAAGGCATTCCTGTTCTTCTTTATGTCCCTCAACTTTGGGGGTGTCGCGAACGCCCATTCCGCAAAGGACGGCGGTGCCGCACCGGGGGTCCCGGAGACTGGGAGCCTTGGACCTGTTTCTGAGTCCCTCGCGCAGATTATTCTTGTCGCGGGGGTCCTCGTAGCCGCGGTTTTCACACTCCTACTGCTATACTACATGGCTCGGAAGCTTATCCGGTGGCTCCTCTCGTCTAGAAAAATCGACCGGCAGGGCGGCGGCATAAGGCTGCTGCTTCATGACCTGCGAAACCTGTGTACATGGTTCACAGGTCGACCGAAGGCACTCCGATACTATAGGCACCTCGTACGCTGGGGCCGACTCACCGGTACGGCATACAAGGCCTCGTTTACCTCATTCGATGTATCTGCCATTCTCAAAAGAAGGTTTCCCTCTGTATCTCAGCATATCGATACCGTTGTCGCTTTTCATGATGACTACCTCTACGGAGAGAAACAAGCGAGTGCGGAAGAGATTCGCGATGCCCGCGGCGCGCTCAGGAGAATACTGCAACCGGGGGTCTTATTGAAGAAGTTTGGCCCAGGACAGTTAAGCGAATAGGATTAAAAAAATGCCTTCTGTTCTCCAATAAATGCCACTGGAGAAACAGAAGGCTTAAAAAACAACTATCGTGCAAACTCTATATTACTTGCCCACCTTTGACTTGTTGATATTGTTTATCTTCAAGCCCAGATTAAGCATAACCAATGCCGCAACTATTATTAATATAATCAGCATAGTCATGGCGCTGGCTTGACCTTCGTACCCGTTATTCTGAAGGTTTATAACAGAGATCGATGCGAGGTGTACATCAGCAGATATAAGAAAGACAACAGCGCTGATTATCACCATGCCTCTCATAAAATAATAGGTTAGATTGCTGAAAAACGAGACCCTGTTCAATGGAAATATAACCCTGGCGAAGGTACTCACTATACCTGACCCCAAACTCGTTGCCGCCTCATCCATCTCCTTGTCTATATGTTTCATGTTGCTAATACTCGAAAGAGTCCCAAGGGTGAAATTCTGAACAATGATTATTACTATCACCGCGAGAGCCTGCCCATAGAACAACTGATCCAAATTCATGAATTTCGTGTTGAACAAGAGGATATAACTGAGCCCAAAAACAAGACCGGGTATCGCTGCCGGTATCACCGACATCATGTAGAGGGGCTGCGCGAAAAACGGTTTTTTCTTTTCTATAACATATCCATTTATCATCGTAACGATTGAAGAGACAATCGCAACCGTTAAAGAGATCCACGTGCTGGTCCAGAGCACACCCCTTCCTCCCGCAATCTGGAAATTAAAATGGCGGAGGGTCAGGCTCCAATCATACATCCAAACGTTAATAAACGCCTTCACGACCACTACAACAATAACCGAAGCAAGCACACCTGAAATCAACCAGCAAAAGGCACCGAAACCGAATTTTTTCAATGGTCGTGTAGGTGACAGTTCCGGTTTCGAAGCACTGCTTACCAGGGAATGGCTCTTCTTTGAAAAATAATAGTTTAACATAAACGCCGCAACGGAAGGGATCAGCAAAACCACGGCAATTGTGGCCCCCATATCAAATCTCTGCATTCCAATTACCTGTGTAAATATTTCGGTAGAAAGAACTTTATAACCCCGTCCTATGATAATTGGGTTTCCAAAATCCGTTATTGTAAGATTAAAAGTAAGGGCTGCCGCGGAGAATATCCCGTATCTTGCTGTGGGAATAGTTATCCTGAAAAAAGTTGAAAGCCCTGAAGACCCGAGACTGGCCGCCGCTTCATCGAGTCTGGTGTCAACGGCTGAAAGGGTGGTATACAAGATTATCATTGCATGAGGGAAACAGTATAATACTTCTGAAATTATTATCCCATTCGCACCGTATATGTTCCAACTCAGATCGAAAATATTGGTGATGAGCCCGTTACTTCCAAACAACGAGATAAGTACCATTGCCTGCAAAAGGGCCGGTGCTACAAGAGGCGCCATGGACATGTAATAGATTATGTTTTTAAATTTTATTGTGGTACGTTGAAGTCCATATGCGAATAAAAACGCGAGAATTGTAGTAATCAAACTACTCCAAAGAGAAACATAAAGACTATTATAAAGCGACTGTACAATACCCGGATCTGTTAAATAATTCTTGAAATTATCTAATGTTATTCCGGGCTCAAAACGTCGTGTTTCCTGTACATAGGGGCTGACGCTCAACTTGAGAACATTTGCTATCGGCACTACCATAAAGCTGAAAAGAAAAAGAAAAATCAAACCGCCGACAACATACACAAGTATTTTGTCATCCATTATTTTTCTTTTAGCTGTCTTGATGCTATTTTCATTACCTGATGACATCATATTCACTCCGTCCATATTTGATATTTTCCCGACTTCATTTTTTGAACACGATAAATTCATCAGGCGGCAAATAAAGATCTATTGATTCGCCTCTTTTTACCCCAGACTCGATAAAAACACTTTCGACAGAATCAACAATGATATCCTCATTTCCAATTCTGATCACGAGCCGCACCATCAGTCCAAGGAAAATAACGACCAGCAGCTCCCCAGTCAATTTGTTAAAATTGACTTTTTCTCCTTCTTTTTTGCTTGTAATAACTTTAATTTTTTCCGGTCGGATCGCGGCGGAAACATCTCCCTCGACCTCGTCAAATCCTTCAACCTTTAAGTTAAAATTTTCCCCATGGATAACACCCTGTTTAATAGCCCCATCAAAAAAATTAGTGGTGCCGACAAAATCAGCAACATATTTCGACACAGGTTTTTTATAGATACTTATCGGCTCATCAACCTGTTCGATCAGCCCCTCCTTCATTACGACAACCCTGTCGGAAATGGAAAGAGCCTCCTCCTGGTCATGGGTAACATAAATCGTTGTAATACCGAGGTCGGCCTGCAACTGCTTTATTTCGGCCCTGAGCTTAACCCTTATTTTCGCATCCAGAGCACTCAAGGGTTCATCCAGCAGAAGGACCTCCGGATTCGGAGCAAGAGCCCTGGCAAGAGCTACCCGCTGCTGCATGCCTCCGGAAAGTTGCGGTGGATATTTTTCCTTGTCTCGAATAAGTCCTACCATGTCGAGAAGCTTGTTAACCCTCTCGGGAATTTTATTCTTTGGGTATTTATGTCTTCTCAAGCCGAAGGCAACGTTATCATATACTTTTAAGTGCGGAAAAAGTGCATAGGACTGGAAAACGATACCAAAGGACCTATTCTGTGGTATCACGTTATTTATCACTTTTCCGTCATAAATTACTTTGCCGGCATCGGGTATTTCGAACCCGGCAATCATTCTCAAGGTAGTAGTTTTTCCACATCCGGAAGGACCCAGAAGTGTTAAAAACTCTCCCTCCTTGATTTCAAGATTTGCGCTATTAACAGCATATATATCGTTAAATATTTTGCTGATATCTTCAAGTATTAAGTTCTTTGCCATTTAATACCAACCGTTTGTCTAGATTTCATTATATAGCTGGGAGAAACTTATGTTCCCCCCAGCTAAACACTTGGATTATTAATAGATATTTAAATTTATGAGCGTCCTTCTCGATTATTCGAACCGAGATCTCCACTCATCCACAATAGCCTGTTTGTTTTTGGCCAGGTAGTCGATATCCATGTCGGCAAGCTTGACTTCTTCCGGTGAGGGAAGGGGTATATCACTTGCTGAGGACACTCCTTCACGAGTAACCATAATCTTGTACTTCGAGTAGGCTTTCATAGCTTCTTCGCTGAGAGCCCAATCGAGAAACCTTTTCGCGTTTTCAGGATTTCGCGCACCTTTCACGAGGGCATTGGCCTCCAGTTCATAACCACTTCCCTCTGAAGGATACACCATTTCGATTGGATAGCCTTCGGCAGCCTGTCTGGCTACTCTGTATCCAAAGGACAGACCCGCGGTGACCTCACCTTTTGAAGCCAGACGAGCAGGCGCGGATCCGGAGTCGGTGTATTCAACTATATTCTTATCGAGTTTTTCGAGGAAGTCCCATCCGTCATCACGGCCCTCTTTTATTCCTCCCTGAAGCAGGATAGAGCCAATCTGAAGGTATCCGGTTCCCGAGCTCGCGGGGTTGGGCATGATTACTTGACCTTTGAATACCGGATCCAAAAGATCTTCCCAGCTCATCGGCATTGGAGCGCCTAGTTCGGCGAGTTTATCCTTATTAATCGCGAAACAGGCCACATACATATCGATCGCGGTCCATATGCCGTTGGGATCCTTGAACTTCGCGGGAATCTTATCCCACCCTTCAGCCTTATAGGGTACGAAATAATCCGGAACCCTCGCGAGTTCTGTGACTGCAGTACCGTAGATCACATCAGCCTGGGGGTTATCTCTTTCGGCGGCAAGCTTTGCCATAACCTCACCGGTAGACGCCCGTACAAACTTGATGTCGAGATCAGGCATAGCTTCCCGAGCGAGCTCAAGATATTCCGCCGTTTCGTCTTCTTCGAGGGCAGTGTAGATCACAACTTCATTGCTCTCCTGACTGCCTCCCGCGAAGAGAAGCGCCGGAAATAACAGGGCTAACACCATTAGTAAAAAAACAACTCTTTTCATATGTACTCTCCTTTGGTCACACATTTTATGACACCTTTTTTCAATTGTCAAACTTATATTAAATTTTTATTAGTTTTTGATTAAAGAACCTATTTTCACACTCCCTAGCTTTCACGCGGGAATGTATCTTCCCTAAAAAGTACTTCTGTGTTAAATTTCATCCATGAACTCCGAAGGACTTCTGCACGCGGTACTTGTCTCCCTGGTCACCCCCTTTCGAAACGAAAAAATCTCTTTTTCCGAGTTGAGGGATAATATTGCCCGCCTCAACAGTACCCCGATCAGGGGATACCTTGTACTCGGGGGAAATGCCGAGAGTCAGGGTATGTCGGAACATGAACGGGAGGAAGTCCTCGAATCAGTGGTGAAAGCGGCCCAAGAAAAAATCATCATCGCGGGAATAGCCTGTGAATCCACCACCCTTGCTATCGAAACAGCGCGGAAACTCGCCGACCTGGGGGCGGACCTCTTTAGAATCCTCCCCCCCCATTACTTTGCCTCGAAAACCACCACGGATATGATTCTCAGGTTTTACGAAGAGATCGCCGACAACTCACCACTCCCCTTTATACTCTACAATGTTCCAAAACTCACCGGGGGTGTGCGGCTTCCCCCTTCCGCGGTAGCCCAATTGGCAAAACATCCGAAGATTATCGGGATCAAGGACTCCTCAAGCGAGGGTATTTACGGTTTTCTCGCGGCAACCCGCGGAATTGAATCTTCCTTTTCCGTCCTTGCCGGGTCGGCCAATATCTTCTACCCTGCCTTGGTTTCAGGGGCCCATGGCGGAGATATGTCCCTGGCAAACTACCTTCCGGAGCACTGCTGTGAATTAATGTCGAATCATTTAAAAGGAAACACTACACGGGCCAAAGCACTACATCTCTCCCTGTACACGGTGAACAGCCTGGTTTCGGGCAGGTTCGGTGTACCGGGTATCAAAGCGGCTATGGATCTCGTGGGCTACCATGGGGGAGAATCACGCCGACCCTTTGTCTCCCTCGGAGAAGAAGAAATAGCGACTATACATGAAACCCTTCAGGGAGAAGGTTTTCTCTGATATCCCTGCTTGTAAAACCCTGCCTGTTTTGCTATAATTCCGTTCGACAATCATTACAAAATTCATGCAGTGACTCATGGTCGCCGCATGGTCTAAAAAAGGGGTACTGTTTTGGGGAAAAAAATAGCTATTGGATGTGATCCGAACGCCGCGGACCTGAAAAAATATGTGATCGAAGAGCTGGAAAACCTCGGCTATGAGTATACAGACTTCGGCAGCGATGATCCGATCTATGCCAATGTGGCTTTCTCGGTAGGAAAGGCCGTTGCGGCGGGAGAATACTGGCGGGGAATCCTCTTCTGCGGTACTGGTATTGGGGTAAGTATTGCCGCCAACAAGGTGAAGGGTGTCTACGCCGCCCTCGTAACCGACGCCTACTCAGCCGAGCGGGCCGCCAAGAGCAACAATGCCAACGTAATTACCATGGGTGCTCAGGTCATGGGCTACAAGGTTGCCCAGACCCTCACCAGGATCTGGCTGCAATCCGAGTTCACTGAAGGAACCCGTTCCCAGCCCAAGGTCGACCGGATCACCGAGTACGACAAGACCGGTAAATAAAACTTCCTTCACCAAGGCGAAGGGGGGACTCCGGAATCAACCTTCGCCTTTCTCCTGCTCCACTCTTCTGTAGAGTATGCAGGAATACACGATCGGAACCGCCGTTCCTCAAGCGAGATCAGGCCCATCAACAGGGCGGCCCATCATCCGGGCTGCGATTGATGTGGATTTGTTTATGAATCCCCTTTCGTGATTTGAAAAAACCATGCCAGGACCTCCTCAAAAACGGTGGCGTTCAGGCTTCGTAGATTTTTCGGGCGATAGGCATCCTTCGGCCCGTTCCAAAAGCACGGGTCGAGACCTTCAGTACCGGCGGAGCCTGGCGGCGTTTGTATTCGTTTCGGCCGACAAGCTTGAGCACCTCCCGGACAAGTCCGGGCGCATAGCCGGACTGCTCGATCTCGACGGCGGATTTGTTTTCCAGAAGGTAAAGGGAGAGGATACCGTCCAGCACCTCGTATTCGGGCAGACTGTCCTGGTCGGTCTGGTCCGGCCGGAGCTCCGCCGAGGGAGGCTTCACGATTGTGTTGTTCGGAATGATCTCCTTCTCCCGGTTGATGTAACGACTCAGGGCGTAGACCTCGGTCTTGAAAAGGTCGCCAATCACCGCCAGCCCCCCGGCCATATCGCCGTAGAGGGTACAGTAGCCGGTTGCAAGTTCGGATTTGTTCCCGGTTGTGAGAAGCAGGGAGGAGAACTTGTTTGAATAGGCCATCAGGAACATCCCCCGGATACGGGCCTGGATGTTCTCTTCCGTCACGTCCGGCCCCCGTCCCGCGAACACCCCTTCCATCGTCCCGACCACTGCCTTGAAGGTATCCTCCACGGAAAGCACGTCGAACTTGATCCCCAGGTTTTCAGCGAGCTGCCGGGCGTCCGCTTCACTTGCGGAGGAAGAATACCTCGACGGCAGGGCGAAGGCGTGAACCCCCTCCGGACCGAGAGCCTGAGCGGCAATCACCGCCACCAGGGCGGAATCGATCCCCCCGGACAAGCCGAGATGTACCCGTCGAAAGCCGCATTTTTCCACATAATCCCTCACTCCCATTATAAGGGCCTGATAGAGAAGTTCGTTCGCGTCCGTGTCCGGGAGATCGGTCGGTTTGTTCTTCTCCTCCATGTCCACCACCAGGTAATCTTCCTCGAAGCTTTTTCCATACCCTGTAAGCTCCCCCCGCCCGTTGGTAACCATGGAACAGCCGTCAAAGATAAGGTTGTCGTTCCCCCCCACCATGTTCACATATACCGTGGGAACCCCCGAGGATTCACCGATTCGCCTGAGCAGACCAAGCCGGATCTTCTGTTTTCCAGTAAAAAAGGGAGAAGCCGAGGGTGAAAGGATAATCTGTGCGCCCTGATCCAGGAGCTCTTTCACCGGATCCACGGGGTAACGTGTACCGGGGACCGGCTCCGTCTCCCACCAGACATCCTCGCAGATGGCTATTCCGACCCGCGCGCCCTTGAACTCAAAGACCTGCCGGGACTCCGCGGCCTCAAAATAGCGGTCCT
>CAZJIN010000049.1:0-10287 GCA_964545955.1 uncultured Sediminispirochaeta sp. | reverse complement strand
GAAGACAGGGAATCTAGAAAAAGCAGTTGACTAATCCCCCTCAACTCCTCCTCCATTCGTATGACCGGCGACAGATGCGCCCCGGCCCGAAGCACCGAGTAGGAATGACCGGCGGGAATAATGGAGGACTTCATATCGTTGCGAAACTCCGTCAGGATATCCCGAAGGCGTTTTGTTTCACCGAGGAGGGCTTCACGCATGACCCTTGTGGCCAGTTCAAGCCCCTCTTCAATGGTATCCGGCAGGGTTTTCAGACGAAAAAAGAGAAAACACCTCACATCGGAAGGGTCTCCTACTACGGGGCTTATCTCCAGGTGGGGATAGAAACTTCCGGTCTTCAGGTTCAGCTGCCGCGAAACTTCATCATAGGTCATTCCGGGCAATGCCGGAGAAGAGATCAACCGTGTGAAGAGAGAAAGCAGCTGTCGTTCACGGGCGCTTAAACCGGTCAGGTTGAAGGCAAAGTCAATATAGACTACCCCGTTCGTAAAAAGCTCATGGGAGAAGGCGGTTCCCCCGGCGATCTGCCCCTCCTCCGTTTCGATGATCGATATATCCTCCGGCAGATCCTCCCTGGTGAGTGTCGGGATTGTGTTCAACGCGGAGGGAAGGTCGGGGGTGTTCTGAAATTCATTGAAGGCCCTGAGATCCCCCTCGAGTTTCTCCCTCTCATACTCATCCACCCGGTCCTCGATATTCCGCAGGTTCCGGTGGATATCTTCCTCCAGCTCTTTCAGGTAGTCTCCGTGCGGAAGTACGGTCACCCGCGCCCTGTGGGTATTGTCGATGAGAAAATCCTTTATCAAAGCTTCAAAATACCCTGGGTTCTCCCGATATCGACGTTTTAACTCCTCCATATGGGGGGAGAACTCCATTGTCGTTTTCGGTTCAGTGCCGTGAAGCCAGCCCTTGAAAGCCTTTCCCATCAGGCGCAAACCAAAAGGCGATCCGCCCTTAATCTCACGGTTCCTGAACTCCACCCGTCTCAGGGTCCCCTCCACTACGTCATGGGGCAGTCCTTCCCTGACCAGGCGTTTCAGTTCATCCATCACGAGGGCTTCAAAGGCCTCCGCGTTTTCCGGGGAGATTCCCCGTATTCCAATGGTAAAGGTGATGTCCCGCAGATCGCTCTCGAGTCCACTGGAGGGGTCCATATCCTCTCCCAGGTCGCTGTCGTCAATCAACTTCTGGATGGGAGTCCCGGGATGTCCCAGCAGAATTCCATTCAGGACCTGCAGGGAGAGGAGACCCAGGGGGTCGGTAGTACGTCCCGTAAGCCAGTTGATCGTCACCGTCGGAGAAGCTTTTCCCTCTTCCGAATCCGAAGCGGGCCCCTTCACCTCCAAGATCTTCGGCTCTTTCCACCTCGGTTCTTCCTCCACCTCCGCGGCCCGTTCTCCCGGTCCGAATTCATGGAGAAAGCGTTCCTGCAGAAACTCGAGTTGCTCCTCGGTTGGGAGATTTCCATAGAGAAAAAGCCGGCAGTTGGAAGGATGATAGTAGGAGCGGTGAAACTCAACAAACTGTTCGTAGGACAAGTCGGGAATACTCGCGGGTTCACCCCCGGAATCAAAGCGATACCGGGATTTTTCGAAGAGAGAACGGTAGGACCAGTCCCCCACAATCGACTCAAAACTCGAATAGTTTCCCTTCATTTCGTTAAACACAATACCCTCAACCGAAAGAGATCCGTCATCTCCGGACACAAATCTGCGCCCTTCCTGCAGAAATAGTTCACGCTTGAGAAGCGGAAAAAAGACCGCGTCTCCATATACCGCCATAAGGTTGAAATAATCCCTCTTCACCGTGGTGGCCGCCGGGTACACCGTCTTGTCGGGGTAGGTCATGGCATTGAGAAAGGTGTTCACGCTTCCCCGCATGAGGGCGAGAAAAGGGTCCTTCACCGGATAACTCCTCGACCCGGAGAGGACCGTGTGTTCGAGGATATGGGCAACCCCCGTATTATCCGACGGAGGCGTTTTGAAACCGAAGGCAAAGAGGTTCTCCCTGTCCTCGTTGAACATATGATACAAGTCCATGCCTGTCACGTCGTGGGACAAACGAATTCCGTAGCCGTGGTATTCGGAAATCTCATCGACCGATACTACGGTAAAACCGTGAATAGTATCTCCCTGCTTTATGTCTGTTTCAATATGCGGCATGTATGGGAACTCCTGTTGATTAATTCAATACTCCTTCCAATATACACATAATTCACAGTGGGGGAAACAGCCTCCGGGAGAAGAATCAGACTGGAGGCCCCCGGGGCTTTCTGCTACACTCACCCCATGAACTTTGAAACAATGCGCGCGCGCAGCGAAATAAACCGCAGGATACGCCTCTTTTTTCAATCAAGAAACTACCTGGAAGTGGAAACTCCCCTCCTCGCTCCGGCACTCATCCCGGAAACACCTATAGAGTTGTTTGAAACGACCTTTTTCAACGATTTCCTGGGAGATCGACAACTCTACCTCATCCCTTCACCCGAGGTTTTCATGAAAAAACTGATTGCCGAGGGGAGCGGCGATATTTTTCAGCTGACAAAATCCTTCAGAAACAGTGAACAGGTAGGACCACAGCACAACCCGGAATTCACAATGCTCGAATGGTACACCCTTGGGGCCGATTACCTCCGGTCCATTGCCACCACGGAAGCCCTCTTTGAGACCCTGGTGGAGGAAAACAGCCCTGAGTACCTACGCCCCCCCTTTCTCCGCATGAGTATCCGTGAGGCCTTCCTGAAGTACACGGGAATCGACCTGGAGACCACCCCGACCGCGAAGTCCCTTCTCGCGGAGATTGAAAAGGGAGGGCTCCTCTCCTTCTCCCCCGGGGACAAGCCCACATGGGAAGAACTCTACCATCGCGTTTTTCTCACCCTTGTGGAACCGAGCCTCCCGACGGAGCGCCCCCTCATCCTTCTCGATTATCCCGCGCAAATCCCCTGCCTGGCAAAACGAATTCCCGGAACCCCCTGGAGGGAAAGGTGGGAACTCTACGTGAGGGGGATCGAGATTGCCAATTGCTATTCCGAAGAGACGGACCCCGCCGCGGTGGAGGATTTTTTCCATGGAGAAACGGCACGAAGGGCATCCTCATCGAGGGTAATCCCCGATACCGATACCGATTTCATCCGTATTTTTCATGAAGGCTTCCCCGACTGTTCGGGAGTGGCCCTCGGTGTGGACCGGTTGGTCATGAGCTTCCTCCGGGAAAAAACGATGCCGGGGGTGATTTTTTTTCCAATATCTGATAGTCTATAGATCCGATATCGACGAAATTCTTTCTTTAGAAAAATATACAGATTATAGTGAGGTAAACACCATTATGATAAGAGCGGGTGCTTTGGAAAAAGGTATGGCTCTCCTGATAAAAGGAGATCCCTATGTCATTGTAGAACGGGAATTCGTGAAACCCGGGAAGGGGTCGGCCTTTGTGAGGGTCAAACTCAAAAATCCAAATTCCGGACAGGTCCTTCGCGAAACGATGAAGTCGCAGGACCAGGTTGAAGATATAGTGGTTGAGGACAAGGACAGTCAGTACCTCTACGCCGACGATGAGCACTACCATTTTATGGACCTGGAAACCTATGAACAGTTTGAGGTGCCCATAGCCTCATTCGAGGATTATCAACTCCTGATGAAGGAGGGAGAGACTTTCACCCTCATAATGTGGGAACATCGGCCCCTGGATATCAAACTCCCCTTCAAGGTGGTTTATACGGTGACCAAAGCGGAAGAGGCAATCAAGGGCGATACGGTGACCGGTGCTACCAAGATCGTTGAAGTCGAAACCGGTCTGAAGGTGAAGGTCCCGATCTTCATAAAAGAGGGCGAGCGCATCCTGGTCAATACCGAAACAAAAGAGTACGTGGAACGCGTAAATCAATAGACCGGCGACGACCGTCGGTAAAGTTCCCGTATGAATAGATTATTGGAACAATACGGCAATAAAAAGACCTCCTTCCGATTTGGCGGTATGGAGGTCGACCTTTTTTTATCTCAAGCACTGTTCAGTAGCTTCGAAATCGACCGCGGCAGCAGACTGCTCCTCCAGGCACTGGAGAAAACCGTCGATTTTAGCGGAATCACGAAGGTCCTGGATATCGGCTGCGGGGTGGGAACCCTGGGTATCGCCCTCAAAAAAAAACATCCCCATATCGATATCACCCTGCAGGACAGGGATGCCCTGGCTGTCGCCTTCAGTCGTTTGAATTGTGAATACAACGGGCTTGGAGAGGTCGGAAAAAGCGGGGGACTCAATATCACCGGAGGACTCGCCTTTCAGGGGCTGGAAACACAGGTTTTCGACCTTATCGTGTCCAATATACCCGCAAAGGTGGGAGAACCGGTACTCACCGATCTTTACCAGACCATGCTTGAGTGCCTTCCCGCGAAGGGACTCGCCGCTCTAGTAGTGGTGGAAGCGATCAGCAAGTACACCCTTTCGGTCCTTCACGCGGCGGGAGCTGAGATCAGAATGGAACATCACCTGAGAGGTCACACGGTCATCCTTTTCAGCCCGGGGGAAGACTGTAGCAACGACTCCATGGTACAAAAGAACCCCACCGGGGACACCTTACCGCCGGCATACCTGCGGGGACATATCAGGTGCGATCTGGAAAAAACCCGGTACGAAGTTGATACGGTCTGGGGATCCGCGGATTTTGACAGTCCTCCCTTCACAGCCCATCTTGTATCCCGAATGTCGTCCCGACTCCCGCCTTTCACACGCGGCTTCCTATGGAATCCCGGCCAGGGTCATATCCCGATGCTTATAGCTTCTCGCAGCCACGAAGAACTCTTCACCCTGGATTGCGGGGGAAGAGATACCCTCGATCTTCAAATTTGCCGCCACAACCTGTCCCTTTACGCCCAAAGGAAGGTGAATTCACGGTTTTTTCACCTTCCAGACCCCGGAGAACTGTCGACCCCCGCGGATGGGTATTATGATCTCCTTCTAGTGGTTCTGGAGAATTTGGCAGGTTTACCCTCTCGAGATTCTGTTCTGTCCGCTGCACAAAGGCTCCTGAAGAAGGGAGGGGTTCTTCTTGTCCTTGGAAAAAGCGCTCATGTGTATCCCTTTGGTGACAGAAATCGGATGTTTTCCCAAATTTTTTCAAAAAAGTACCACGGTTACCGGGGAGTTGTCTTGAAACGGCTTTAATTGGTTTTACAATTATTGAGTAATAAAGTATAGTTATACCTATTGAAATAATAATATATAGGATGGGGTTATGCGCATAACAACGAAGGGTAGATATGCACTCAGGGCAGTATTGCAGCTTTCCATGCAGGCAAAGGACAAACCGGTATCGATTCGAACCTTATCTGAGCTTGAGGAGATTTCAGCGGAATTCCTCGAACAGATCTTTTTTCGTCTTCGAAAGGCAGGTCTCATTAGTTCAACCCGCGGTCCGGGCGGGGGCTTTCAACTAGTCCGCTCTCTGGACAAAATTACGATCGCGGAGATATTCGAGGCAGTGGGAGAGGAGTTACACTTCTCACCCTGCACATTGGACGACGGGAACCCATGCAAACGAGAGCCCTATTGTCCGGCCCACAGTTTTTGGGAACATACTTACGAAATGTTCCGAATATATTTCCAGCATATTACGCTGGAGGATATTGTTCAAAAACGCTATCCCGAAGAGATTATATCAACATCTGCGAAGGCTCTCTGAAAATCTTCACCTCAGCCAACTCTCATTTTTTTGAGCGATCATGTATATCGAGTTGGGGAAAGGGAATCTCAATTCCGTTCTCCTTGAAGCTTCGCCATATCTCCAGGTTGTTCCAGTGGTGGGCGATAAATTTGTCGTTGGCAGAGCTGATCCATGTATAGACCGTGAAATCTATGCTTGAATTCCCGAACTCCTTCAGATACACCCAGCATTTCTGGGAACCCTTGCGATATGGATTCTTTTCCGCCACGGCCTGCAGCACCTCAAGGACCTTTTCCACATCACTGGAATAGGACACGCCTATTTCATTTTTAATAATGATGGACACATCATAATAGGAAAAATTGTGCACCGATTCCTGCACCAGCTTTGAATTCGGTATCACGATACTCTCATTTGTGAGGGTATTAAGAACCGTCGCGAGCATCCGAATCTGCAGAATCGTACCCTCTATACCGTTCACGAGGATTCTATCCCCCTCCTTCACGGGGCGGGTGATTATGATGATCAGACCTGAGAAAAAATTTGACACTACCGACTGGAGACCGAAACCAAGACCGATTCCGAGGACTCCAAAAATAACGGTAAGCGCGGACAGGTCGATACCGATAATCGACAAGCCGATCAACAGTACCAGTACCATCACGGTGTAGCGGGTGAGACTGGTGAAAGAAAACTGCTGTGCCTCATCCATTCCCATCTTCTGTAGAAGGGAATTGCGCATTAAGCCGTGGGTCGCGCGCCCCGCCCAGGAAGCGACATAGAAAACCGGGATGGTGAGCAGGATCGTCACAAAGGTGACCCTGGTGTTGCCGGAGTTAATCAGGGGCTGATTGAGTATCGAATAGAATCTTTGCAGGTACTCAAAGATCCTCGCGCCGAAGAGGCGCCCGATCAGTATAAACAGGAGCCCTAGGTAGAGAAGCCGTAGGAGCACCCTAGCCCATTTAAGTATCCTCTTTGTGGTCTGCTCCTGCCAGGAAGTCCGTCCGAGCAATTTCCGCAGCGTGCCTAAGAGCAGACGATACAGCAGGGTGAATAAAAAAAGAGGAAGAAGAAACAGCAGGAGCAGTTCGAACAGGTTGAAGGGCAGCTCGAGGACTCCGATCTGAAGGGGTGTGGAGAATATTTTTGCAGGCATCTCTGTAAAGTTCATATTGATATATATCTACCACGGCAGGAGGAAGAGATCAAGCTAAAAAAATATGCTATATTAGGGGTATGGTGAATGATGAACATAAGAACAATTTCGATGAACAGGTAGATCTTGCCTATGACGCTATTCACAACTCCGAATACTGTACAGCCTTCACCGGCGCGGGGATCAGTGTGGAAAGCGGTATTCCTCCATTTCGGGGAGAAGACGGTATCTGGAACAGCTACGATCCCATGGTGCTGGACATTAACTACTTTCACCGCAACCCGGAGGAAAGCTGGAAGGCCATCCGTGAGATTTTTTATGATTTTTTTGGAAAGGCAAAACCGAATCCCGCTCATTTTCTCCTGGCGGAACTGGAAGAGCAGGGCATTATCAAGTCCGTCATCACTCAGAACATCGACAATATGCATTTTGAAGCGGGAAGCAGGAACGTTATTGAGTATCACGGGAATTCTCGTACCCTCGTTTGTACCCGATGCGGAAAACATACCGAAGCTTCACCCGATATACTCTCCGAAATCCCTCCCCGTTGCGGTTGCGGGGGAGTGTGGAAACCCGACTTTGTCTTTTTTGGAGAAGCGATCCCCGCGGAAGCACAGAAAAGATCAAGTGAAGCAGCGGAAAAATCGGATTGCATGATTCTGATCGGGACCACCGGTGAAGTCTACCCGGCGGCACTCATTCCACGGGCGGCCTCACGGCGGGGGACAACTATTATTGAGATCAACCCGTCTCCCTCTCTCTACACCCATGAGATCACCGATATCTATGTGCAGTCGAGGGCTGTAGATGCCGGGAACGCCTTCGCAGCACGCAATTCTCACTCCGGAAAGTCATTTTCTTCTTGACCAGCTGCCATAAAAGATTACAATTGTTGTGTGGAAAAGTTTTTAGCAGTTCAGGTCGAACATTCGCAATATGTATCTCTCTTTTCCCTTGAGCGGGCCCGCGAAAGTTCACTCTCCCTCACTACCCTTGTGGACAACCAAAAGAGAGCGGATGTGCAGATTTTTCTCGTTCAAGACGGGAAAAAAACCTTGATTCAGTCTTTTATCATCGATAAGCTTCCCCGGGGGAAAGCGGGAGAACCGAGGATCATTCTGAAGTCAAGCTTCAACGGTCGTTTCAGGCTTCAGTTCAAGATTATATTGAATGGAAGACTGAGGGATTCCGGGTCGGTTTCATTGAGAAAATACCTAAAAAAACACAGATTTTCCCCTTTGCTCCTGGTGCTCCTACTGCTTCTACTCCTCTCCGGGGCCATCTCCCTTCTCCTCCTTCCGGGAAGGTGTACGAGTTCATCCCCGGATCCTGCGGAGAACCAATATGATTCTCCCGGAGTCGCATCAAGATCGACCGACGGACAGCCCGCTACGGATGTTCCTGGGAATAAAGGGGCCGAACCACAGTCCCCGGCGGTTGCCCCCAAGCAGGAAGGAGTCGAAAGAAAACAACCGACCCCGGAAGCTCCTTTTTTCATGGAAGAGCGCGTCTATTTCGGCCCCGATAACGCGGAGCTGACCCCTGAAGCCCAATCACAACTCAGGGAAACGGCAAAAAAGCTCATTGAGCATCCCGACGAGAGAATCCACATTTACGGACATTGCGCGCTGTACGGAACAGAACGGGGTCGGATCACGCTCTCAAAACAAAGGGCACTGGAGGTGGCCGAATTCCTGCGATCCCGCGGATGGGACCCGGACCAGGAACCTGTGATTCACGCCATGGGTGGGAATCGCCCCGTTACGAAGGACAAAGAAAAACAGCACCTGAACAGGCGTGTAGAGATTCTCGTCACTCCACCGGATAGTAATAGTACTTCCCGTCAGGACCGGTGAACCGGTACTGGCGGTGGCCGTCTTTCATGACAGGCCGATCGAGATAGGTATCCATAACAGGAACCTTACCCCCACCCCCCGGAAGGTCCAGGGCGAAAACGGGCATGGCCAAGCCGGAAATCACGCCTCTCAGGTCGCGGTAGAGTTCAAGGGCCTTCTCGAGGGATACACGAAAATGGGCAGTCCCCACGGCTAGATCTCCCTGAAAGAGATAGTATGGTTTTACCCTGATGTCCAGAAGTGTATGGAACAAGCTGCCGAGTTCCTGCAGGGTGTCGTTTATTCCCCGCAGGAGCACCGTTTGATTGAGCACGGGAATTCCCGCGTCAACAAGCGACGCCACCGCACGGCGACTCTCAGAACTGATCTCTCGAATATGGTTGAATTGGGTCACCACAAAGAGCGAGGGATATCGACCGAGGATTCCCACCAACTCCCGGGTTATCCTCTGAGGAAGCACCACGGGTATTCGGCTTGCAATTCTGAACACCAGGGGGCGTTCTATTTTTGAATGAATTTCATCGAGAATACGAAGGAGTATGTCGTCCTCGAGGGTAAGTGGATCTCCGCCGGATAAAATCACCTCGTGAATCTCAGGATGTTCGACCAGGTAGTGAATTACCCCCTGTAACTGTGACTCCCCCAAAACCCCCTGCCTTCGGGATGAAAAATAGCGCCGAAAGCAGTGTCTACAGTACATGGCGCATTCATCGGTGACCAGAATCAGGGCCCTGTCACGGTATCTGTGAACCATCCTTTCCGTCACGGTATATGGGCCTTCCTGAAGGGGGTCCTCGTCCTCCCAGGGTAGATGGGTGAGTTCGCGCACATCGGGTATACACTGTCGACGGAGGGGGTCGTCGGGGGACTTCCCCGACAGGGAAAGAAAATAAGGAGGCACCGCGAAACCAATACCCGGCAGCAGCCCTGCTTCATCCACGGAGTCGAAATACCGTTTCTCCCGCGGTTGGAGCTGAAAATTCGCGGGTAGGCTGTCTCGTGAACGATAGGTGTCGGCCCGCTGCCGGTGCCATTCCAGCATACCGGTGCTTACTGAACGACCGTTTTCTTACGGTAGACCTGGGAAATATAGCTCTGTTTGAATTGTTCCCGCTGTTTTACCCAATCGAGAAACTTATCCGCCTCGGCCTTTTCACCGTAAGGTCCTATTCGAACCCGGTAGTACTGGGTCCCGTCTATTTCCTTTGACAGAATCCGCCCGCTCAGTCCCAGCCCATCAAGCTCTCTCTTGATGGTATCCGCACGGTTCCTGCTGGTGTAGGAACCGGTCTGTATCCAGTATTCCGTAACCCCGATGGTGCGGGTGACGGGAGTGTGGTCCTGTTCGACAGGTCGTGGAGTTGATGGTTTCGCGGGAGGAACGGGAGTTTCTTTTTCAGGCACCCCGGATGTTACCGATTCGGGAGATGGTTTATCACGGACTGCACCACCGACATCTTCGGAAACACCCGATTCTACCTGCGGTGTATCCTCCGGTCCTTTTTCTCCCCGGTCGCCATACACTACGACGAAATTCTCATCCTCTACCTCTTCCTCTTCGAGCCCCTGTATTTCATTTTCGGAACGTACCCACCCTACCGGATCAA
>CAZJIN010000048.1:0-10301 GCA_964545955.1 uncultured Sediminispirochaeta sp. | reverse complement strand
GACCGCTGTCGTCGTGGGCCTCGCTCTGTTTTTTCAGTCGTCGTCCAATAGTCGTGTGCAAAACTATCACCACGATCAAGCCGGCCACCAGGATTATCCCGGACCGCAGGTAGGCGGTCAGGGAATTCCCCAAAAAGGTATATTCCGATAAAGATTCAATCATGCTTCATTGTACCCCATTTCTGCTATTCCATCAAACGAAGAGCTTTTCTGGAATTCTACGCTAAAAAATTGTATTATGACTAGGATAACAAAAATGAGGGGACCTATGGAAAGAACAAAGGGAACCGATGCTCTCAGAAAAGACAGGCGTTATACCCTGGAGGAGTGGCGTACCTGGCCGGAGGATGAACGCTGGGAGCTGATAGACGGCTATGCCTACGACATGAGCCCCTCGCCGACAGTTGAACACCAGGACAGGGCTTTTGATTTGGGGCGGAAGCTCGGGAATTTTCTGGAGGATAGCCCCTGCAGAGTCTTCACCGCGCCGCTTGACGTGTATTTGAATGAGAATGAACTCAGTGACAGGGGAGCCACGGTGGTCCAGCCGGACGTCATGGTAGTCTGCGATCCCGGGAAGATTCACAAGGACGGAATTTACGGGGCACCGGATTTCGTGGCCGAGGTCCTTTCGGACAGCACCGCGAACAGGGATTTCAGTGTGAAAAAAGAGCTTTACGAGGCGTGTGCCGTACGTGAATACTGGCTTATCCAGCCGGAGACCTGCACGGTCTTTCAGTACATCCTGGAGGGCAAACTCTATGCGCCGATCAGGGAGTACCGCAAGGGGGTTCCCGTGGTGAGCAGTGTGCTGGAGGGCTTCACCTGGGTCTGTAGCTGAAAGGGAGAAATGGTCGACCGCCTTGCTTCATCCCTGTACGCGCTGCTAGCCCGGCACACGCTGCTATCCCGGCACACGGGCTGCGGGTGATAGCACCTTGCCGGCGGCGGAATGCCGGCGAGGCACCGGCGATTCACAGCTGCGATTCACATTAATGGATTCACAAGCCCGGACATAAAAAAAGCCCCCGCTGAGGAGGCTTTTTTTTGGGATTGAACTGCTGCCGCAGCCGGCCAAAGTTCAGCCGGCTAAAGCTCGTGGACTTTTAGAGACCCAGGGAGGCCTTCACCGCGGGCAGGGCGGGTTCACCGTCCACCGTGGTCACTCCGTCAAGCCACTTGTTCAGAATGCCCGGATTGGCCTTCAGCCATTTTTCGGCAGCAGGACGGGATTCCATACCGTCGGCGATATCCTGCATGATCGCCCCTTCCATCTCCAGGGTGAACTCAAGATTTTTGAAAAAACGACCGAGATTCGGGTTCTCCTCAGCATACCCCACGCGGGTGATGGTGTGCACGGTGGCGCCGCCGTAGTTCGGTCCGAAGTAGTCGTCTCCTCCGGAGAGGTAGGTCATATCATAGACGTTGTTCATCGGGTGGGGTGCCCATCCGAGAAATACAATCCACTCTTCCTTCGGGGCCATCGCCTTCACCTGGGTAAGCATGCCCGCTTCGCTTGATTCGATGAGTTCGAAATCCCCGAGGCCGAAGGCGTCGGTATCGATCATTTCCTGAATCAACTGGTTGCCGTCGTTGCCGGGTTCGATTCCGTAGATCTTGTAGTCGAGCTCTTCGCCATAATCGGCGATATCGGCAAAATCGGTAATTCCCCCTTCAGCCACATAAGTGGGAACGGCCAGGGTGTATTTCGCGCCGGTGAGATTGGTACTGTACTGAACTACTTCGCCGGCTTCGAACAGCGGTGCTGTGATGGCACTCATCGAGGGTTCCCAGTCGCCCAGGAATACATCGATATCCCCGGTACTGAGGGACTGAAACGCGATGGGTACTGCAACCATGCTGCTGTTGGTTTCGTATCCCATTCCCTCGAGAACGATACGGGTGGCAGCGGTGGTGGAGTTGATATCGGTCCACTGCACCTCGGCGAAATCGACGGTTGTATCGATATCTTCAGTTCCATCTGCAGTTGCATCTTCCTGCTGACCCTCGGCGAAACTGGTTCCAATAAGAAATAATCCGGTCAGGGCGCTGAAAAGAAAAATTTGCATCAATTTCTTCATAAGACATAATCCTCCTGTCTTTAATATTCGATCCTGCAATAAAATATGTGTTTTTTTGAATACTGTTTAAGTATATATTATCTGTAAATAACTTTCAAGTATAATATTTAGTTATGTAATTAAAAATACTATATAATTCATTATTTTTAATGATGTTATTGAGTTTTTCCCATTAATAATTTTCTATATCACCATATTATAGGTATTTACAAAATATATTTTATATGCTATATTATTATTCTACTGGATAATTCTCTTAGAGAGATGTGAAAGTATTTATATATCTAACAGATAGTCCGGTATTATATCGAAAAATAGTGATTTAATTTTTATGTATAAACTTTAGTAGTACACATATTATTTTTAGGAGGCTCATATATGAGTGATCGTTATTTAGAGGGACGTGTGGCCGTCGTGACCGGCGGGGCGTCCGGAATGGGGAGGGCTATGGCTCTCGAATTCGCGAAGGCCGGTGCCGATGTGGCTATCGGCTCACTTTTGTCGAACCGCATCACGACGAAGGCGGACGGGGAACTGGTCAATATGCCCGGTACCGAGGAGATGGAACGGACAAAGGGTGAGATCGAAGCCTTTGGAGTGAAGGCTCTGGCGGTAGAGCTGGATGTGACATCCGTGGAGTCCTGTGAGAACTTCTACAACGAAACGGTGAAGGCCTTCGGCAAAGTGGACATTCTCGCGAACGCCGCCGGTATTACCGCCGAGCATGGGGTGGTGGACCATCCCGAGGGCTTGTGGCTGAAGGTGATGGATGTGAATGCAAATGGACCTTTTCGCATGAGCAAGCTATGCCTGCCCGGTATGATCGAGCGGAAATGGGGTCGAATCATCACGATTTCCTCTACTGCCGGGAACGTGGGAGCGCCGATGTCGCCCGCCTATTGCGCGTCCAAAGCCGCCGTCCTGGGACTGACACGGGCCATGGCTCAGGAAGGTGCCGAGCACGGGGTGACGGCAAACGCGATCTGTCCGGGATGGGTTGAGACCACCTTCGGTCGTGAATGGATCACCGACATTGCCGAGAAGCAGATGCATATGAAGGGCGAGGAGTTGATTGCCCAGGAGGCATCGAGCAATCCGCAAAAGCGGCTGATTCAGCCGAAGGAAATCGGAGCTCTCGCGGCGTATCTCAGTCGTGAAGAGGCGTACGGAATCAATGGTCAGGACATCACGGTGTCCGGGGGATCCTTATGGTAAAGGAAAAAGAGAGCATTTCTCGAATTTTTTTATATCCCGATGATTACGGGGGAGGTATACGCGTATGGCAGAAAAGATAAAATACAACGGCAAAACAAAAATGTATATTGATGGAAAATGGTTGAATTCAGTATCCGAACAAAACCGGGAGATCTTATATCCCTGCACAGGTGAAGTGATCACAAAAGTAACCGAGGGAAACGCCGAGGACGTGAAGCTTGCGGTGAAAGCCGCCCGACACGCCTTCGATCACGGCCCATGGCCGAAGACTCCCGCTGCGGAACGGGGAAGATTGGTTGAAAAACTCGCGGACAAGGTGGAGGAACACCGCGAAGAGCTCGCCCGTCTCGAGAGCCTCGACACCGGAAAAACGGTGGAAGAGAGCCGCTGGGACATGGACGACATCGCGGGTATTTTTCGCTATTTTGGTCAGCTCGCCGACAAGGAGGGGGGAGAGATTATTCAGTCTCCCGTTCCAAACACCACCAGCCGTCTCGTGCGGGAACCGGTGGGCGTGGCTGCTCAGATTTCACCGTGGAACTATCCCCTCCTGCAGGCTTCATGGAAAATTGCACCGGCCCTGGCTGCCGGGTGTACCATCGTGATGAAACCGAGTGAGATTACCCCTTTTACCACTATTCGAATCACCGAGTTGGCCGAAGAGGTCGGATTCCCCCAGGGGGTCATCAACCTGGTTCTCGGCGCGGGCTCGACCGTGGGTACCGAAATGACGGTGAACCCCGGTGTGGACCTGGTATCTTTTACCGGTGGAATAGTCACGGGGAAAAAAATCCTCAAGGCGGCAAGCGACACGGTCAAGAAGGTTGCCCTTGAATTGGGCGGAAAGAACCCGAACGTGATATTCGGCGATGCCGACTTCGATACCGCGGTGGACTTTGCCCTGAACGGGGTATTTTTCCATGCAGGACAGATCTGTTCGGCGGGATCAAGGATCCTGGTTGAATCTTCAATCCACGACAAATTCGTAGCTGCGCTCAAAGAGCGCATTTCCAATATAAAAATGGGTGACGCCTTCGATCCCGATACTCAGATGGGACCTCTCATCTCCGAGGAGCATCGGGGGAAAGTCGAGCGTTACATGGCTCTCGCCAAAGAGGAGGGCGCCGAGATTGTCCTCGGAGGGAGTCGACCGGAGAACCCTCCCCACAAGGATGGGTTTTACTTCCTGCCGACCCTTATCACCGGTGTAAACAACAACATGCGCCTTGCCAAAGAGGAGATTTTCGGCCCGGTCATCACCATCGAGTCCTTCGATACCGAAGCACAGGCGATAGAGTGGGCCAACGACACCATCTACGGTCTCTCCGCCGGGGTCTGGTCGAAGGATCAGGATCGCGCCGAGCGAGTAGCCGCGGCACTGCGTGCCGGGACCGTCTGGATCAACGACTTCAACGTCTATTTCGTCCAGGCTCCCTGGGGAGGTTACAAGCAGAGCGGTTCCGGCCGTGAGCTTGGAAAAGCCGGTCTCGAAGAGTATACTGAACTGAAACATATCTATCAGAACCACGCGAATGAACCTGTGAACTGGTTCGGCGCAAAATAATCTTAGTGAGCGATGACGTGCGGGTCGGCGGTACTGTTCCGCCGGCTGCCGAACGGGAATGGCCGGGAGCATTCATGCTTCCGGCCGCCCGTGTTTCGTCTCTCCGGCGCGAAGTTCGCGTTGTGCGTTGTGTGACGTGTACGGGCCGAGGGTACCACCCGCGGTTTGGTGATCATCCGATAGGTACGTCACAGTGAGGTATAGGGTTTGAAAAGAACAATACACGAAAAAACAAGAGAGATCCCCGTTCTCGCGGAGACTGATGTGCTGGTTGTCGGCGGTGGCCCCGCCGGTCTGGCCGCCGCATTGGCAGCAGCCCGGGAGGGGGTCGAAACGATGCTGGTTGAGCGTTTCGGATTTTTCGGGGGGAATCTCAGCCAGGCGATGGTGGAATCCCTCGTCTGGTATCGACATGAGGAAACCGTCGAAGCAGGGGGAATCGGACGTGAACTGGAGGAGTATGCCGCTGAATTCGGTGGTACCTACCCCGATACCGAATCAACGGGGAGACTGATAGATGCGGATATGTTCAAATGTGCCGCCGATAGACTGATAACGGAAGCCGGGGTGACGCCCCTGCTTCACTGTTATGTGGTCGACGCCCTCGTGGAAAACGGTGAAATCAAGGGGGTAATCACCGAAAGCAAGTCCGGGCGGCAGGCGATCCTGGCGAAGGTGGTGATCGACGCATCCGGGGACGCCGATGTGGCGGCTCGGGCAGGCGCGTCCTTCAGAATGGAGCCGAAGGACAGGCTGATGTCGGTGACCGTTGGTTTCGGAGTAAGCGGTGTGGATATCAAAGCCTTCCGGGAGCATGTGCGAAGTCATCCCTCAACGATAAGTGATTGGGCGGATAAAACCACCGGGAAGGAAGATCAACTCTTCAGCGCCTATTTCAACCGCGTCTTTGAACAGGCTCGTGAGGACGGCGTCATTCCGCCGGACGTCCCTCTGGAGGGGTATTGGCATGCCCTCACCGAGGCAGGTGAGGCTACGGGGATGAACGTGGTACGGGTGTTCAATGTTGATCCTACGGACGTATGGGACCTCACCCGTGGAGAGATAGAGGGACGGAAACAGGTGCTCTGGGCATTGGAAGCGTTGAGGCGTTACCAGCCGGGATTTGAACGGGCAAAACTCCGTACCATCGGCTCATCGATCGGAACAAGGGAGTCGCGAAAGATCCTCGGGCGCTATGAGCTGACCGAAGAGGATGTGATGAACCATGGCAAGTTCGACGATACCATTGGAATTTTTCCCGAATTCCTCGATGCCTACGGCCTGGTGCTTCTTCCCACTACGGGCAGATATTTTCAGGTACCCTATGGAATAATGGTTCCCAGGAAGGTGAATCGGCTCCTCGTGTCCGGAAGGGCGGTCGCGGGAGATCGGGTCTCCCATTCGGCCACGCGCCAGATGATGTGCTGCGCGGTCACCGGACAGGGAGCAGGTGTCGCAGGGGCGGTCGCGGTGAAGGCTGGAACCGGTACCGCGGATGTGGATATCGGGGAGCTTCAGAAACGACTGGAAGACCAGGGAGTAAGAATGACCTAGAGGGTACTACGGCGGATACCGCGGGTATCGGGATATATGGAGTTCGAATAATTCACAAAGATCTCACACCAGGACACCTCTTATAGGAGGAGAAGAGGGAGACTTAAATACTTATATTATAAAGATTAGTGTTTATTTTTTTTTCGATGAGAATGATTTTTAGATTGACAACTGAAAACCGGCTGTGAGATACTATTTTAGTACATTGAGTTGTAATCACCAAAAGAGAATTTCTAAATTTTTTGTTTTCAAAGGAGGAAAACACGAATGAAACATCAGGGAAAACTTTTTGTTTTTTTTATGATTGTCCTGCTGGCACTGAATACTTCGGTCTTCGGAGCGGGCGCGCAGGAAGAGAGTGGGCAGAACGAGCTGAGGATTGCCCTTAATGCCAGTCCCAACACGATAGAGCCGGCCACCGGTGATACCCGTCAGGCATCGAATGTTGCCTGGAGTATCTTCGACTCCCTCGTCTGGTTGAACGATGAAGGAAATATCGTTCCCGCCCTCGCCGAGAGCTGGAAGGTTTCGGCAGACGGTACTGTATATACCTTCAAACTTCGCCAGGGCGTCACGTTCCACAACGGCGACGACTTCACGGCGGATGACGTGGTCTTCACCTGGGAGCGTGGAAAGGGAAGCGAGATCACCTACCGCGAGGACTTTCTGGCGGCGAAGGATGTGCGCAAAGTGGACGATTACACCGTGGAAGTGGTTCTCGAACAGCCAAACTCCATGATGCTGCTGCAAATGAACGAGCACTGGGGTATTCTGTCGAAGAGCTACCATGAAGAAGTGGGTGAAAACGGATACATCCAGAAGCCCGTCGGGACCGGACCTTTCATGTTCGTAGAGTGGAACAAGGGAGACCGGATTGTGCTGGAGGCCAATCCCGATTACTGGCAGAAGGGATATCCGAAGGTCGACCGGGTGGTATTCAGACCGATCCCCGAGGAGTCTACCCGGGTTGCCGCTCTGAAGAGTGACGGTATCGATATTATCAGCAGAATCTCCCCTGAACAGGTTCCTTCCATCGTGGAGGACCCGGAGCTCAACCTGATAGCCTATCCCAAGGACAGGGTCTACTACATTACCTTCAACAATATGACCACTGGTATCGGTACCCCGATTATAGATCAGAAGGTACGCCAGGCCCTGAGCTATGCCATCGACTATCAGGCTATCATCGACAATATTTTCAGCGGAACCGCTTCACGGGTCGCCGGTTTCGTGGTCCCGGGCAACCTCGGCTACGATCCTAGTGTGAAACCTTATCCCTACGATCCCGCAAAGGCGAAGAAACTCCTCGCCGAAGCCGGATATCCCGACGGATTCGAGATTACCCTGGCCGGTCCTTCGAATACCTACACCAACTTTGAGGAAGTCCTGCAGGCCGTAGTTGGATACTGGGGTGAGATCGGAGTAGAAGTAGACCTTCAGCTCATGGAGTCCGGAAAATTCTGGGCAATGGAGGCAAAACGTGAACTTCCCCCCATGTTCGGAGACAGTTGGTCCAGTACTACCGGTGAGGCTTTTCCCCGACTGGTCGGATCCGTCGGCGGTCCCGACGCGAGTTATGCCTCTTGGCTGGACCAAAAACTGGTTGATCTGGTGGAACAGGTCAAGTTGACCCCCGACCAGAAAGAACGGGGGAAGGTGTACACGGAAATACTCAAGTATATGAAAGAAGACCCGCCCTTTATCTACCTCTACCAGGAGAAGGCCTTTGAAGCGACCAGGGCACGTGTGCAGGGGTACGACCCCCGGGTCTCAGAGCAGTTCTATCTGAAGGGCGTGAGCCTGAAATAGTCAAATAGTCTATGAGGGAGAAAAAATGCTGAAATACCTGTTGTCGCGACTGGCCTATTCGATTGCCCTGTTGTGCGGGGTTCTCTTTATAGTGTTCATCCTGCTTCACATCACCGGTGATCCGGTCAGTCTCATGGTATCGAGGCAGGCTTCTCCCGAAGAGATAGAAAGTTTGCGCCAGGAGCTGGGCTTTAACCGCCCGCTCCTGGTCCAGTTTGGTGAATTTGTAAAAAATGCCCTCAGCGGGGACTTCGGCAACTCCTTTCGCTACCGTCAACCGGCAATGGAGCTTGTGATGCAGAGAATTCCGGCCACCATAGAGCTTGCCACCATGGCGCTTATCATGGCCGTGTTCATGGGAGTCACCATGGGGATTCTCGGCGGTTCAAACCCCAATACCATTCTCGATTCAATCGCCAGGGGGCTCGGCCTGCTCGGCCAGACCATTCCGACCTTCTGGCTGGGGCTCATTTTGATTCTGGTGTTCGCCCTCAATCTCGGCTGGTTTCCCACCTACGGGCGGGATACCTTTCGACTCTTCGGTCTGTATCTTCCGAACAAGTCAATTATCCTTCCCGCCTTTGCCCTGAGTTTATTTACCACGGGACAGCTGGTTCGTTTTACCCGTTCGGCGGTGATGGAGGTGATGAATGAGGATTATGTGACCACCGCCCGCAGCAAGGGACTTTCCGGAATGAAGATTTACACAAAATACATCCTCAAAAACGCGGCGATTCCCCTGATCAGCATAATCGGGGTGCAGTTCAGCTATCTTTTGAGCGGTTCGATCTATATCGAGACCATTTTCGCGTGGCCCGGACTGGGCAACCTGCTGGCGGAAGCGGTGGGTACCCGGGATTTTTTCCTGGTCCAGGCCACCGCCTTTTTTACCAGCCTGGTGGTGATCGGGCTGCAGTTACTCACCGATTTTGTCTACGTGATGGTTGATCCCAGGATAAGGTACAAATGATGAGTAAAGACACAAAAAACACCGACACCCTGTCAACGGGACTTATAGTAGACGAGCAGGCTGATCGCAGCATCGCGGGAAAGCTGAAATTCCTGTGGCGACTTCTGTGGCGGGACAAATCGGGATTGCTGGGGCTGGTGATATTCCTCCTGGTAGTTTTTTCCGCGGTTTTTTCACCTCTCCTTGCTCCCTACGATCCCCAGCAGCAGGAACTCGCAGCGTCAAAACAGCCCCCGGCCTGGACGGAAGAGGGGGAGATGGATCACATCCTGGGCACCGACAGCCTGGGCCGAGATGTCCTGAGTCGGATCATCTATGGAAGCCGGGTGTCGATCACCGTCGGTTTTCTCGGGGTGATGATGGCCTTCACCCTCGGCATGATGATCGGTCTGATCTCGGGCTACAAGGGGGGACGGATCGACAATATCATCATGACCCTGGTGAACATGGTCCTCTCTCTGCCCTATCTGGTCTTCGTGGTTTTTGTCGCGGCAATCCTGGGTAACAGCCTTCTCAATGTGATACTTATCTTCGGTTTTACCGATATTCCCATTTTTGTGCGGGTCACCCGGGGAGAGGTGCTCCGCCTGAGGGAGGAGGGCTTCATTGAGGCGGCCCGGAGTATTGGACAGAAGACGCCGAAGATTATCTTCCGGCATATTATGCCGAACCTGCTGGGCCCCCTGATTACCCTGGCGACCTTCGAAATGTCGGCAATGATCTTTTATGAGGCGGGCCTCGGTTTTCTCGGACTTTCGGTACCGCCCACCATTCCCAGCTGGGGAAATATGTTGGCCATGGGTCGGCAGTATCTCACCATTTACCCCTGGATGTCGGTCTATCCCGGTCTGGCGATTGTGTTCACCGGTTTCGGGATGAACCTCTTCGGTGACTGGTTGCGGGACGCGATGGATCCCCGTATGAGAAGGATGAAAAAATAGCATGGCACCAATTCTGACCTGCAAGAACCTGAAAACACGTTTCGAGACGATCAATGGAACAGTATACGCCGTCAATGGTGTAGATTTTGAACTTCAGCAGGGCGAAACCCTCGCGGTAGTCGGGGAGAGCGGGAGTGGCAAGAGTGTTACCGTGCTCTCAATCCTTG
>CAZJIN010000047.1:0-10319 GCA_964545955.1 uncultured Sediminispirochaeta sp. | reverse complement strand
AGCTTTGAACCCAGCTCAATATGGTCCAGCGCGGGAAATGAGAACTCCCGCGGTTCTCCGGAGCGGCTGATTTCGAGGTTGTCCTTCTCTTCTTTCCCCACAGGGGCGTTCGGATGGGCTTCATTCGGAATTCGAGGGGCTTCCTTTTTTAACCGCTCATCAATATCTCGGAATTTTTCTTCCAATTCCGATAACTTTTCCTTGAGCTGCTTTCCCTCACTGATCAGAAGTGCTCTCTGTTCGGGTTCTATCTTTCCCTTCATTCGACCGGCGTTTTCATTGCGCTGAGATCGGATATCTTCTATGTTGCGCTGAAGGGCGTTGCGTTCTTCGTAGAGGCCGAGGATCATATCGATGTCGACATCCATGAACCTGTTGCGGATGTTTTCCCGCATCTTTTCCGGGTTCTTTTTGACAAATTTTAGATCTACCATAACAATGCAATATTACTTGAGCCTGCGATTTGTTACAAGGTCTAGAGCGAGTCCTCCTGGATTATCCCTTTTCGAAGGCTTCGGCCTTCTGCGCGGCCGCTTCAACTGCGTTCATCACCGTAGCGGTGAACCGTCCCTCCTCCAAAGCTTTCACCCCTTTGATGGTGGTGCCTCCGGCCGAGGTGACCCGGGTAAGGTATTCCGTGGGTTTGACTCCCTCCTCACGGAGGAGCTTTACCGCTCCCTCCACGGTCCCGTACGCGATTTCCAGGGATTTTCCATAGGGAATTCCCGCGTCGGTACCTCCAAGGGCCATCGCGTGGAGAAACGCGAACACATAGGCAATCCCCGACCCCGAAAGGCCGGTGAATGCCGCCAGCAGATGTTCGGGGAGTTCAATGGGATGACCGATTGCCGAGGCGATGTCCCGAGAACGACTACGAAAGGTATCATCAGTCCTTTCACCGAAGGAAATCGCCACCACCGAGGAACTCACCTTTGCAGCGAGGTTGGGCATGAAGCGAATGACCTGATCAGTCCCGAGGGCTTCCTCAAAAAGGGAGATCGGCTTGCCCGCTACGATGGAAATATATTTCTTATCTGCGGCATTCTCTGGAAGCTGTAGCCACAGGTCTTTAAGGTGCTGGGGCTTCACGGCAATCACGATAATTTCCGCCTTCCGATACAGTTCCTCCATGTCGGAGTACCACGCGCCACCACAAATTTCGGCAGCCATCTTCGCGATCGCCGGATCTATATCAAAAAAACCGCAGCTCCCTTCAGGCTTCCCGCTTTGTAGCCCCTTCCCAAGGGCTTTTCCCATGTTTCCGGCTCCGATGATCCCTATATGCTGCATAGTGTCTTCCCCTTCTGCAAAAATATTTCGGTTCTTCTTGAGAAGTGTACCTCAGCGGCTCAAGGTGTGCAAGTTCCTACGGTTCAGGGGAGTCAAGTCCGGAGATTCAGGAAAACCGGGCTTCAAAAAAAAAGGTTTCTCGTTGTATCTTGGAGCTCTTCGGTCTATACTTCTCATAAGTGAGGAGTTTGTATGAAGGAAAGCACTGTACGATGGGGAATCCTGGGAACCGCCCGCATAGCCGTCAGATCGGTAATTCCCGGTATGCAACGGGACCAACTTTCCACCATTACGGCGGTGGCTTCACGGAACGAGGATTCGGCCCGACAGGTTGCCGGACAGTTCGGGATCCCGAGGTATCACAGTAGTTATGAAGCTCTCCTGGAGGATCCCGGGATTGACGCGGTGTATATTCCCCTGCCGAATCATCTTCACGTCGAGTGGAGTCGAAAAGCTCTCCAGAGCGGGAAGCACGTATTGTGCGAGAAGCCCCTCGCCCTCAACGTTGAGGATGTTCTGTCGTTGATTGAAGAGCGAGACCGGGGAGGACTGAAAATTGGTGAGGCCTTCATGGTTCACACACATCCGCAGTGGACCATGGCGAAGTCGATCGTGAAGAGTCAGAAATTCGGTCAACTAAAGGCTCTTCAGGGATTTTTCAGCTACTTCAATCGGGACGGTGAGAATGTTCGAAACAAGTATCCCACGGAAGAGGGAGGGGGAAGCCTGTGGGATATCGGTTGTTATCTTGTTCATGCCGGTCGCTTTATGTTTGAAGAAGAGCCCTTGAAGGTAATCGCCCTGATGGATAAGGACCCGGAGTTTCGGATTGATAGATTCACCTCCGCAATCATGCAATTCCCATCGGGGCAGGCCGTTTTTACCAGCAGTACCCAGGTTGTCCCCTGGCAGAGAGTTGTGTGTTACGGGGAAAAACAAAGAATTGAAATAGCCGTTCCCTTCAATCAGCCTTCAGAAGTGCCCTCGATACTTTTAAGGAGCGAAGAGGTCGGGCCCTCCGGACAATCAGAGAAGCTCCTGATACCACCGGTCAATCAATATACGGTTCAGGCGAATGAATTTTCAAGGGCGGTTCTCGAGGATGGGGAGGTCCCGGTCTCTCTGGAGGATACCCTTGCGAATACCGCCGTCATCCAGGCGCTTATCCGTTCCGTGGAATCGGAACAGTGGGAAAGACCCGATACTGGAGTGTAGAGAATATTTCTAAATTATGAATGAGATGAACCAGTCTAAGCTTGTACCTGTATCCTGTAACAGAGACTGCATCACCGGATGTCCCCTTGAGGCGATAGTTGAAGGGGAGAAAATCGTCCGGATACGGAACAATCCGGAACGCTCAAAATACATGAATGGATGTGCCCGTGGGCTTCTATTCTCCAGGGTAGTATACCATTCGGACAGGATCCTCCATCCGCTTATCCGCAGGGGAGAACGCGGGAGTGGGGATTTCCGGCGAGCCTCCTGGGAAGAAGCCCTTGATATGATAGCCGGGCGGTTGAACGGGATAAAGCAGGCCTACGGGAGTTCGGCCGTGATGAGACTCGGTGGAGGTGGGGCGTGTCGCGGGGCTTTCCACCACACCCACGCGGTACCGGCGCGGTTTTTCGCATACTTCGGCGGTTATACGGATATCACCTCTTCTTTCAGTAGCGCCGCTACAGATTTTGTAAAACCCTTTATGTATGGAACAAAATACGTCGGTGTGGACGCGAAGACCCTGCTCCAATCGAAGCTGGTACTTCTCTGGGGCTTCAACGCCGCGGATACCCGGTTTGGCCCGGAAACCGAGGGAGTGCTTGAAGAACTGAGGCAAAAGGGTGTCCCTATTGTGGTGATCGATCCGAGAAAGACGCGGACGGTGAGGAGATTCGACGCCGAGTGGTTTCCGATCTATCCGGGAAGCGACTCCGCCCTGATGCTGGGGATTCTGTGGGTGCTCCTGGACCGGGGGGAGGTAGATCGATCCTTTATACAAAAGTACAGCGTCGGTTTCGAAGAACTGGAGGCATATATTCACGGGGAAGACGGTTCGGAGCCCAAAACCCCCCTCTGGGCATCCGGGCATTGCGGTCTTGCTCCTGAGAGTATTGAAAAACTTGCATCGATGTATGCTTCAATCCATCCTGTCGCGCTGCTCGCGGGGCTTTCGATACAGAGGACCCTGGGGGGAGAGGACGCGGACCGACTTGCCGGGGTTCTGCAGCTTGCAACGGGGAATGTGGGAATACCGGGAGGTTCCGCGGGTACCGGACAGTGGAACGTGGTCCGTCCTCCCGTATGCGGCCGTCTCCCCGTGCCTGAAAATCCCGCGGCAAGTTCCGTGCCGGTCTACCAGTGGGCCGATGCGGTTCTCGACGGGGGCAACTACGGTCTGCACACCGATATCCGTTGCCTCTACAACGTAGGGGGAAACTACCTCGTCCAGGGAAGTGATGTGAAAAAAAACATCAGGGCCTTCCGGAAAGTGGATTTTGTCGTGACCCATGACTACTTTCTCACCGATACCGCCCTTTACAGTGACGTAGTCCTGCCCGTCACCACCTTTGTCGAAAGAAGCGATATCCTCTTCTCCCACACGAACTACCTATACTACAGTCGACAGGCGATAGAACCTTCGGGAGAAGCAAGGAACGACTGGGATATTTTTCTGGAACTATCCCGGAGACTGGGCTTCGAAGAGGAATTCAGCGATGGGAAAAGCCCCGATCAATGGCTGCGGTATTTCCTCAGGGAGAGTGAGGTGGAGGATATCGAAGCTTTCACGCGTACCGGTATCTACAGGGGAGACATGCAATACCAGGTGGGTTTGTCCGATTTTATCAGTGATCCGGTGAAGCATCCTCTACGGACCGAGTCCGGAAAAATTGAGGTGGCCTGTCCCTCCTATGAGCGTGTTGGGGGCGGCCTGATTCCCCGTTTTGACGCGGAGCAAGAGGGGTCTGAAGGGTCTGAAGTTTTTCGCCTTGCTCTGATAAGTCCCCATGAGAGGATGAGAAACAACTCCCAGTTCGACAATATAGAGGAGTTTCGACGAAGCGTGGACAATACCGTCTGGGTGAACCCCGCGGATGCGGAGCCGCGCGGTCTCCACTCGGGGGACCCCGTGGTACTTTTCAACGATATAGGGTCGGTACACGCGGAGGCAAGGGTGACCGGGGATACCATGCGGGGGGTGCTTGTATACCATCAGGGAGGATGGGAAACAAGAGGGGGGAGTAGTTCAAACTCCGTGAATAATGTAACATCCACCACACCGACTTTTCCCAGCAGGGGAGCGAGAACCCATTCAATCAAGGTAGAATTATGCAAAAAAGACGAATACATCTCACCCGACGGGTAGGATATCTGGTTGGGATAGGGATTTTCGCCAAGTTTTTTGTTGACACCTCCATTCAGCTTTTCAATCCCTTTCTTCTGATTTATGCCGGCGGTATCGGCGTGGGCAGTCTTACAATGGGGCGCCTCATCAGTTTGCGGAACCTCTCCGGTTTGATCGCCCCGGTGATCGGGAATCTCGCGGATCGTCATGGTTACCGGCTTCTGATGCGGATCAACCTCCTTCTCGCGGCGCTGGGGATCCTTCTTTTTTCAATGGGTGAAAATCTCTGGTTACTTTATATCGGGATGGTCATCTGGGGGGCCGGCCAGGGGGGCTTCGGTCCGAATGTGCACTCCTATCTTAGCTCTCTGCTTCCCTATCATCAGAGATCGAAATACCTGGGTATCCTTGAATATTCCTGGGCTTTCGCGGGTATTATCGGCCTTTTTCTTATCGGGCTGGTGATAGAAACGGGGGGCTGGAAGCTTCCCCTGTATCTGCTTGCCGGCGGCTTGATAGCGTCGGCAATGCTGGTAGGTACCCTCCCCGGGAACAGGGAGGAAAAGGCGACTGCCGGCGGGGGAGATATGACCGGAGATGCGTCCGGAGATATGATCGGACAATCCGCGGGTAGCAGGGAGCAAAGGAGTGAAGAGCACGGGAGCGGGGAGTACCTCAGCCCGGTAAGAAGGGCTCTGGCATTTTTTCATCTCGGGCTTTATCAACGTTCGGCATGGGGAGCGGTACTTGTAAATCTGTTCAACTTTTTTGCGTTACTTCATATCATGATTATTCACGGTGCGTATCTCGCCGAGGAATTTTCCATGACCCCGGCCGGCCTCGGCACAGTCGCCCTGCTGATGGGACTTTTTGACTGGGCGGGGAGCATCCTGGTGAGTCTGGCCGGCGATAAAATTGGAAAACGTAAAAGCGTGATGATAGGAACGGCGGGGATGCTCTGTTTTTTTCTTTTGCTGCCCTTTTCAAAGCATGGACTTCCCCTCGCTTTGATCGGTCTTATTCTCCCAAGATTTTTCTTCGAATTTGCCACGGTGAGCAACTTTCCCCTTCTCAGCGAACAGTTTCCGGCCCAAAGGGGGAAGATCATCTCCCTGGGAGTGGCGGGAGGTCTGGTGGGAACGACCATAGCTGCAGTCACCGGACCTGAAGCGTACGTGGAGTTCGGATTGTGGGGGCTGGGGCCCGTTTCGGCGGTGGCTACCGTGTTTTCTATGCTTCTCCTTATCTTTTTCGTGAGAGAACAACCCTATGGAAGATGAACCGCTGTATCGTCGGATAAAAAAAGAACTGATCCGTGAAATAGAACAATCCAGCGAGGGGGAAAACCGCCTTGAACCTGAGGAACGACTGGCGAAGCGCTATGGAACCAGTCGGGCAACGGTAAGGGAAGCCCTCGCCGAGCTCATACAACAGGGCTACCTGACATCATGGCAGGGCCGTGGCAATTTTGCCCACCCCAATGCCATGGATCTCAAAATGCGCATTGACAATACCACAAGCTTTTTTGAGCTCCTCCGGGGGGCTTATGAACACGTGGGGGTTACCCAATCGGGGATCAAATTGGCCACGGCTTCCACCAATGTGGTTGAACGATATCCCTTCTGGTCCGGAGAGAACGTATTCACCTTCAACTGGATTTACAGCGCGGAGGGAAATCCAATGATTGTGTGCAAAGTCGAAGTGCTGAAGAGAAGGATGCGCTACGTTCTTTCAAGGAGAAAGGATGAAACCAGGCTCACCGATTATCTGCGGAGGTTTTATCAGGGTGACATCACCTATGCCACCGCCTGGTTCAAAGCCCGCCGGAGTGATGAGATAGCCGAGATTTTTTCTATTCCCCCGGAGGAACCCCTCCTGGTGTGGGAGGAATCTTTTTATGATCTCCAGGACCGGCAGATCTGTTATATTCAGGTCTTTTTTCATCCCGAAAAGACAGCCCCCTCCATGCTTTTGCGCACCATGGAGCTCTAGGGTCGACGGCCTACCTGTTATTTGAAGCCCCTGATGAGAAGTACCACGAGGTAGAATCCCCCCGCCACCACAATGGTGGTAGAACCGGAGGGCAAATCAAGAATATAACTGGTCCCCAGGCCCACGACTGTGAAGAGGGCACAGAGCACTGCGGCCAGGATCATCATGTGCCACAGTTTCTTCGCAAAAAGGCCCGCCGTTGCCGCGGGTATGGTCAGCAGGGCGATTACCATTACTATACCCACTACCGTTACCATCAAAACCACCGTCAGGGCGACAAGAAAAATAAGCAGAATGTAGTAAAGATGTGTTCTGATCCCCCTCAGACGGGTAAACTCCTCGTCGAAACTCAGGGCCAGAAACTGTTGGTAAAATAGTATTCCCACCGCAACTACGACTAGATCGAGCAGGATAATGAGGATAAGCTCCTGTTTTCCCACCAGAAGAATATTCCCGAAGAGATAACTCATTGGATCGACATAACCCGGGGTACGGGCGATAAAAAGCAGTCCGATCGCCATCCCGATCGCCCAGATGGTACCGATAATCGTATCTTCCCTTTCGCTGTAGCGGATGCTGACTATGCCGATGATCAAAGCTGCCAACAGTGCCGCCGCCACCGCACCGAGAAGAGGAGAAATTGAGGTCGTTTCGAATTTGAATTGAAAAAAGAGAGCCGCCCCGATCCCCGCCAGAGCTGCGTGGCTTATCGCCCCGGCGATGTAGGAGATCCGTTTCACCACCACAAAGGAACCTATGATGCCGAAGGAGAGGCTCGACAGCAAACCCGCGATGAGGGCGTAACGGATAAAGGGAACAGACGGATCGGCCAGGGCGGATAAAAACTCCTGCATCAATGCTTCTCCTCGATATTGATATCATGGCGGACCAATCGCATCTGGTTGCCGTAGGCGGCGCTTACGAGGGCGGTATCCAGCCTGTCGGAGGGGTGTTCATGGACAACATTGTGAACACAGAACACGCGGTTCGTAAGGTCGTTTACAAAACCCACATCATGGGTAACCAAAAGGATCGTGTGCTTGTTGTTGAGCTCCCCCAATAGATCGTGAAGCATGTTCCCCACGGCGGCATCGATATTCGATGTGGGCTCATCAAGGAGAAGGACTGAAGGCCTTCCGGACAGGGCCCTTGCTATAAGTACCCGCTGACGTTGTCCCCCCGACAGGGCCTGGAAGGGACGTGAAGCAAAGTCATCAAGCCCAACCTCACTGATAGCCTCCGCCGCGGCTCGCCTGTCTTCGGGGGAGTAAAACCCGAAGGGTTTTGAAAGTCTGCCGGTCAACACCACTTCCCTTACGGTAATGGGAAACTTGTCGTCAAACTTTGAATACTGTGGTACATACCCGAGATAACGTACATTTTCGCGGGGCGGTCCTCCGGCTACCAGTACGGATCCCCTGTCCGGTTCAAGGAGACCGAGGATGAGCTTCAGCAGGGTGGTTTTGCCACCACCGTTTGGACCAAGAATGCTCACCATATCGCCCCTGTTGATGGAAAGGTCTACGTTGCTGAGTACGGGAACGCTGGAATATCCAAAAGAAACGTCCCGCAGTTCAATTATTTCCTGATCAGCCATGGGTTCCTCAACTTTGATTCCTAAAATTTATCGATGCTGGACCTGTTGTTTACTCTTTTCTTCCAGCCCCTCATGGTCGCAGGCGATATATGATTCCTTGCATGCCTCACATTTTACGATTGAATGATGTTCCTCAAACTTAGACCAGTGTGCCTGCTGGCTTGGTGTGAGAGTTCCCGTTCCCTGGCAGAGCGGGCAGATATTATCCATAGCCCTCAACACCGCCGTCCTGATGAATTCAGAACGGTTTGGAATATTGTTGAGTGCCGCCACGAGCTGTCGATCAGCCTTGAAAGAGATGATTTCCTGCTTACGCATAAAGACCCCTTACAGTAATACGAAGTACTACTTGAAATATAGAGAAAAACTCCGTAAAGGTCAATTAATATTGCCGGTCCCATCGGTTCTTCTTTATCAACATTCTTTAAAGGGTTACACTTGGGCCATGATCTCTCACAAAAATCACGAAAATATGGAGTACTTATGAGGAATGTTTCATTTCAAAGAGATTACCTTCTGCATCCCGCCGGATCATGTCTGGTCTCTTTCGGCAATACGAAGGTGATATGTACGGCGGTGATCGAGAAGGAAGTGCCCCGGTTTCTCAGGGACAGTGGGCGGGGATGGCTGACAGCGGAGTATGCGATGCTACCGGCCAGTGTCGGAGAGGGGCGAAAGAAACGGGATTTTCTGAAACGTGACGGGAGAGGTACGGAGATTCAAAGGCTGATAGGACGCAGCCTTCGGAGCGCCCTGCGCATGGACAGGTTGGGTGAGGTGAGTATCCTGATCGACTGTGATGTGATTCAGGCGGATGGGGGCACGAGAACGGCCGCTATTACCGGCGGCTGGGTTGCCCTGTACGACGCTCTCAGATTGCAGGCGGTCGAACAGGGGGTGGAAGGTCCCGAGTATTATCTCGCCGGGCAGGTAGCAGCGGTGAGTGTGGGGATTGTCGGGGGAAAGATAGTGTGTGATCTCGATTATGCCCACGATTCACAGGCGGAAGTCGATATGAATGTGGTCAAGCGTGGTGACGACCTTGTGGAAGTTCAAGGGACCGGGGAGAAGGGGACCTTCTCGCGAAAGGACCTGACCTCTCTGCTTGACGCGGCGGATGAAGGTATTGCGAAGATCTTCCATGCCCAGAGAGAAATCCTGGAAATCCCCTGATTTCCAGGGTGATGGCGCGGTTCCGGTGGTGTTCCCCTTTCAGGTTTCCAGGGGGTGATCCTTTCTAAAACGCTGAAGCCGTTCAACCAGGTCCTTTTCCTGGTCGTGACTGAACTGGCTTACACATGCCCGGAGACCTTCAGTCCGTTCGCTGCCGGTGATTTCCAGACCGATAGCGCTGATTCCGTAGTAGAGCAGTTCTTCCACCAGCTCGCCACCGGTAAATCCCGGATAGGAGAAGGTGAAATAAAAACCGTCGGCCAGGGGTGCGTCCTCATCCATGTCGTAGACGATGGTGAATCCGTTGTCCGTCATATGACGCTTCATGGTTGCCGCGCGGGCACCGTATTCCTTCACTTCATCCACAAAGTCGAAGCGTCCGTCGTTGACAGCCTTCAGCATGGCGGCGACGCCGTATTGAGCGGAATGGCTGGTTCCCGAGGTGAGGGTGTAGAGGGCACCGTAGATAAGGGCACGACCGAAGTGGTCCGAGGAGTAGTATCGGAGAAGGTCCGGGTAGGTGCGATTGAAGAGTTTGTCCGAGATGAGTAGTATTCCCAGCCGTTCTCCCGCGTAACTGAATGCCTTGGAGGTGGAGAGGAGGAGCACGTAGTTGTCGGTATAATGGGCGACCGTCGGTTGAAAGGGTGGTGTCCCCGGTTGGGAATAGTCGTGGCGGAAGTCCATGGCAAAATAGGCCAGGTCTTCAATGATGGTGACATCGTACTTCATTGAAAGTTCACCGATGGTCATCAGCTCATCATCGGTGAGGCAGATCCAGGTTGGGTTGTTGGGGTTGGAGTACATAATGGAGCTGACCTGGCCGGTTTTCAGGTAGGACTCGAGTTTTTCACGAAGCTTCGGTCCACGATAATTGTAGACATCGAAGGTTTCATATTCGTGACCCAGGACTTTGCACTGCATTTT
>CAZJIN010000046.1:0-10320 GCA_964545955.1 uncultured Sediminispirochaeta sp. | reverse complement strand
ATACTGAAGCCCACCGGGTCGGCCTCCATTTCGTTGAGACCGGTGGTCTCCAGATCGAAGGCAAAAACCTCGGCTTTCCGGACCTTCGCTATCCAATCCTTCATGGATTCCATGGAGTTGACTGAAGTCCAATCGCCCGGTCCGGACATGGTCGATACCGTCGGGCCGGAACTGCCCTTCGGCCCCTCCGACGGTTCGTCTACCGACACATTCGCCCCCCCCACTGTGGCGTCTAAGGTAGACCCTTCCACTGTCGCGCCCTCCGCGGAATTCTCGGTAAAAAGGCTTCCCCCGGCCTGTTCCGCCAGGCTCCGTGCGCCTTCGCGCAGGAAAATAGGAACGGCGGCGGAGCGATTCAGTTTATCGAGGGAAAACTCCTCGAAATCATCCACGCAGTTTTCCACATCATGGAGTACTATCAGTTTTTTGCTGAGATAGGCCGATTCGCGGCCTTCCTCCAGCTTTCGCTGCTCAGTCTTCGTGCATTCACCGATGTGTTCATAAATATCGTCGAGGGTACCGTATTTTTCGAGAAGCTTCGAAGCTGTTTTCGGACCGATCCCCTTTACACCGGGGACATTATCCGAGGAATCTCCGATCAGGGATAGATAGTCAACGACCTGTTCGGGGGTGATGCCGAGATCACTTTTCACCTCGGAGGGGCCAATATTCCGATAGCCCCCCTTGTCCGGGCGCAGCATTCCGACATATTGGTCCACCAGCTGCAGGAGGTCCTTGTCGGCGGAAACAATATAGCAGTTTCGGTTCTCGCGACTGCACGTCCTCGCGAAAGTGGCGATTATATCATCGGCTTCGTACCTCTCCCGCCGCACCACCTTGATACCGATTGCCTGAAGTACCTCTTCAATCATCGGTACCTGTTCATGAAGCTCCTCCGGGGCCTTCTCCCGGGTGGCCTTATATTCGGGGTACATCTCATGACGAAATGTGGGGACCCTGGAATCCATTACCACAGCAAAATAGCGGGGATTGTAGGAATCCAGCATTCCCAGCAGGGTTCGGAAAAAGCCGAAGAAGGCGGAAACGTTTTTTCCCTCGGAGTTGGTAAGAGGCCTGTTGATAAAGGCAAAATAAGTCCTGTAGATGAGACTATAGCCATCGAGCAGGAAAACCGCTTCTCTTTTCATCGTTCTATATCTATGTAAAAAGTTTTTGCCGTTGAGGAGGTCCTGCCCGTCTTTGCCCGTGCCCTTCGGACACGGGATATCTCATCCCCGGTTGTACGGAGCGCGGCATCAAGACGGCTTCGGTTTCGAAAGATCTTTTGGACCGCCGTCTCATGGAGCTGCTGAAACTGTTTTTCCAGGATAGTATTGTCCGTAGAGGTGTTGGCTCGGGCGTCCTTGGCCTGGGTTTCGGCGGGGTGTTCTTCCCGTAGCGAGCTGATTGCCCTCTGAAGTGCCTTCAGACGATTCAAGACCTCCCGTTCGTTGGTGGAATGACTGACAAGCCGTTCCACATCACCCTGCGCAAGGTCCTTCTCCATCAGGTCCATTAACCGGATATACTCAAGAACTGTTTCATGCCTCTGACGGAGAAAGATAGTGAGCTGCTTCACGATGTTTGATTGTATGGTGTGTTCCGGCATACTGTTAACCGGCTACGTTTATTCCCCCGGAACTTTGTTCGCCCTTTCCGGTTTTGTTGATGATCTGGTCCCAGGCACCCCGTAGTTCCTTGAGATGTCCGTACACCCCCTCGAGTATCTTGTAATCCTTTTTGAGATTCGCATCCATCATCTGCCTGTTAAAGAACATGTAAAGTGAAAAAAGTCCCTGAGCAATGTCTCCACCCTTTTCAAAATCAAGGGAAACCATCAATTCGGTCACCATATCCTGAGCACGCAAAATAGCGGTGTTTACCTGGTCATACTTCAGGTTGTTTTCTTTTAAAAGTTTGATCGCTGAGTTCAGCTGCCGCAAGGCTTCATCATACAACATGATAATGATCTTACCCTGACTGGCCGTCTTAATGGTTGTCTCTCTGTACGCGTTCAACTTGTTCTGCATGCTCACAATATCCTCCCCTCCCGACTTATTATCTTCTTTTGATAATTTTCGGCTTTCTTGTTACCATACTTGAGCATAATCAATATCCTTGCCGTATTAAAATCTTCTTTCATACTCTCTCACTCTTTTCCCTTCACATTTCCCCGAACACGCAACAGAAGCAGCATCGATCCACGTCTTATTTTGCGTGTTCAATCAGTGTGGACACCGGTACGATTCGGTAGCCCCTTTCTATCAAGCCATTGATCAGAACATCCATATGCTGAAAAAGATAGTCATCCCTTCCTCCCTCAATCGATCCAATTCTGATCGGGATGATCGATCCGGGTTTTTTCTTGTTCATTATCCGTTGTATCAGGTCGGGGACTGACATGTACATACCGTCCCGGTTCTCCGTTTTAGGCACCCAATCAAGAGAATCAACGTCATACCCTACATAAGTATAGTTCATCTCCCGTGAAGCCGCAATGATCTGGCTGTTCACAAAATAATATGGCGCGTGCCAGAGAAGAGCCAGCTCCTGTCCCCGGTCGGTATTCTCGGAGGTCAGGTTGAAATACTGGTTCTCGTTCCGCGCGAGCCCCTGTCTTATAAAATCTGTTGAAATCCTGTAACGCGAATCGGTCATATTGAAATAGGTGAAAAAGAGAGATCCCACTTCATGGTCAGAATTCGCCAGCTCCTTGACAGCATCGGGATTTCTCCGCATAAATTCACCATTAACGAAAAAAGTCGCGGTGATACCGTATTCCTTGAGATCCGCCAGGATATCGGTGAGTCCCTCCACAGAGTCCACCGCGTTGAATACCAGAGAAACTTCCCTTCTCCTGATCCGAGATCCGTGATTGAAATTGACGAAATCGACGGGTTCCTCTTTTTCTGGAAACGCCTCATAGGCATGACCGGTGTTTTTATTTAGCGTGGTGGTGGTATACTCATTGGTGTGACGAACCATCACCATATTTTTATAATTCCCTTCACCGGGATTGACGCGAAGATATACCCGGTACTTGTCCGATACCACCTTTGCCGGTAAGAGCTCCACCTCGTCAGACTCGCTCCTGATCCACCCATCCTCTTCATTGAAACGAAAAAGGGAGTCCAGGGAACGGGCATACAATTCTCCACCCTCATCATATCCGTAGGTCTCAACCTGACTGAGGGTGATCAGAAAGAGCTCCACAGACTCATCAAGCTCATAGAGCTCTACCGTGTTGGTCCCGGCCACTACAAGCTGTTCTTCGGCAGTCCATACGGCATGAAGAGGTTCGGCGTGACGAAGGGTGCTCTTGATTTCCCAGCTGCGGTAATCCCGTACTTCCACCCGGTCCGCAAAGAGAATAGCCACCTGCTCCTTCCGAGGAGAAAGGACCATATCCTTCACGTTCTTTTCACTCATTTTTGAAAAATAAAGAGGCTCGTTCAAACGTTCCTCTCCATCCGCATACAGGCTGATCCGAAAAATTCGGGAAGAATCCTGTCCCGACCTGATACTTCCCGTCAGCAGGGTAATCACATCGCTGTCGGACCACAGGAGACGAGAAATCCGCGTGTTCCGCGGCAGGTAGAGATAGGGAAGCGACATGGTGGAACCCGTGCTGATATAGTCATCCTCTTTTAGAAAATAAAGGATAAGATTTCTACCACCCTTACTGAAGAGCAATTTTTCCCCATCGGGAGATATATAGAAACTGTCGAAATTCGAATCAAACCGAAAAGGAATCTTCCCTACCACCTGACCCGCGTCGAGAAGATCATTGTAGAAGGAACGGGTAAAAAACTCGGCACTGTGAATCCGGTATAGTACAGAATTCTGAACATAGAAAAGATAGTTCTGAGGCCCCCACATTATACTCCTGAGGGACCCCTGTCCCAGAAGCCTCAGTCCCTCCGCGAGCACTTCATCTCTGATCATCTGATCCATGGAGTAATAATAGAGCATGGTTCCCTTCTGATATATAAAAAACCTGGAATCGGGAGACCAGTCTACCATCGCGTTGTCAAAGGACAGGGTTAGATCCCTGCTGATCACTTTTTTCTTACCCTCGTCAATATCCAACAGTATCAGATCGGCATAGGCCGTACTGGTAGGCTCAAGATAGAGAAGATACCTTCCATCGGGAGAACTGGCTACCTGCTGGAGTTTCCCACTCTCGACCTCCTCCCCCGATATAAAGGAGGGAAACTCCTTCACCGGTAAGGGAGGACCAAAATCCCGCCCTATTCGGAAGACGCCAAAGCGGTTCTGAATCTGAATTCTTCCGGATTGAGACAGGTATATCAGCTTCTCAGGAAAAAAAGAGAGTTGCCTAAGATCACCGGTCCCGAGTTGCGCTGAAAAGAGGGTGGAAAAGCTCTTATCTCCAGGATTTTCGGTTTCCGCTTCAAAGAGAAGCAGGTCCGTTTTGTTGAGGTTCAATCCCCCGAAGGTGACTTCGGCGGTCAAAAGTGGAGTAGACATACATACAAGCAGGAGAATAATTAATCGTCTCATACTTATAACAATTTCGGCACGTATGACCAAGAAATTCAATAAAAACCTCAGTTTACAGGGAAAACTACTTTGGACATTCCAGAGGGACACCACAAGCGGTAATTCTACGGGGGATCCACGGTGCCGCGGTTCTCCCCACAGCTATCGATCAATCCGGTCAAATCCCTTTCCAGGTCTTCCAGTTTGCGTTCCATGTGCTGAATTCTCCGCAGATTGTGAAGATAAACTAGATCTTTGATCTTATCAAAGCTTTTATCCACAATCCTTACAAAGGGATCTTCCGTCTCCATAATAGAATTATAAGTTTTCACTTCCCCGTAATCAAGCGGTTAAAGCAATTTCCATACCGTCCCACGCCGGTTGAACCCCCCGGGGCAGGGTCGCAGCCAGTTCCATGTAGTCGATATCATGACACATATGGGTAAGCAGGGCCTCCCGTGGTGCAAGACGTTCTATTACCTCAAGGGCCTCGTCCACGTTAAAATGAGTTGGATGGGATTTATACCGCAGTGCATCTATAATGAGCACATCAAGGCCGCGCAGGAGCGGATAGCTCTCAGGGGGAATAAAACTGCAGTCGGTGAGATACGCGAAAGGACCTATACGATAGCCATTGATCTGCATCCTGCCATGCAGAACCGGTACCGGAAGCACCTCCAAAGGGCCGATCCTCACGGCATCTGAAGACAGCCTGTTCATTTTTAGCTTCGGAATAGAACCGGCATGAGGCCCCACCCGGAATATATAGCTGAATCTATGCAAAAGCTCGTCAGATGTAGCCCCGTCCGCATAGATGTCTATCGGCTGCTTTCTCGTCAATGACCGAATATCATCAAGTCCATGGGTATGATCGGCATGGGCATGGGTGAAAAAGATACCCTCCAGATGGGTCAGACCCGCACTTATCGCCTGGAGACGGAACTCCGTAGCGGTATCTATGAGTAGGTTAGTATCGCCTTCGCTTATCAGTACGGAAGCCCGGGTACGCTTGTTTCGGGAATCCGTAGAACGACACACCGGACAATCACATCCCACTTCAGGTACACCATTTGAGGTGCCTGATCCGAGTACTCTTATCTTCAAATCCCCCTCCTAAAGCACCGGTCGTGAGGAAGGCCGATTGAAGGACTCAAAAAGCGAATCCAGATAGGCAACCCCCCTGCCAAAATCCCTCTCGTTCATTCCGAGCAGAGAGAGCCGAAAAGCATTTTCAAACTCCGCTGAAAACGAGAAGTTCTTCCCCTCCGCCCATGGAGGATTGGAGATTTCGGGTTTCACCGAAGTATGTAGCCAGAGGTTATACCCATGCTGCCCCGGGGGAACCTCAAGAAAAGAATACCGCTGTAGCACCTCCATCACTCTTCGCTTTCGCTCCACCAGAGTTCGGCGACAGGTCCTCAAATGCTGATCCATCAATCCGGAACGAATGAAACGGGTAAGGAACTTCTGCATAAGGGAGGTAGTACCAATGTCCGCCGAATATTTGCTCCGAAGCAACTTCTGGTACAAACCGAAGGGAACAGTCATGAAACCAAGCCTGATTCCCGGGGCGGTCACCTTGGAGAGTGATTTGATATAGATAGTCCTCTTTGGCGCGATATCAATAAATCGCAGGGGTCTCTCATCGAGGAATTCCGATAAATAGTCATCCTCTATTATAAAAAAATTGTACTCTTCAGCGTACTCGGCGATTTTTCGCATCTTCTCCTTCGAATAGCTGATGCCGGTGGGATTGTGTACCTCCGGCATTACGTAGAAAAACCTGGTACGACCGGCTACTACTATTCGAAGGCTTTCCATATCGGGACCGTCGGATTGTAGCGGTACAAAATGCTTTGGCTTGAAAACGGAAATCGCCCCCGAATAGGTCGGATCTTCAAAGACGATACTCTCTGAAACATTGACCGAGTAGAGGGTGCTGCACAGATTGAGACCCTGCTGTGCTCCGGAGATAATTATTGTAGTCTCCGGGGGCACATCGTATCGCTGAGCGAGGGCTTTAACAAGTTCTGGCTCACCTCCCACAGGACCCGCCGCGAACAACCCACGTTCCTCACGAAAAATCTCCTGAAACACCTCCCCCGCTTCAGCCGACGGAAAGAGTTCCTCACATATATACGCGGAATGGAAAGCATACACAGGGCCCGGAGATGCGTCAGACCACTCCGGGAAAATGACAAAAGAGCCCCGTCCAACATGATTTTCCACAAGACCATGATCTTTAAGCATATCAAAGGCCTTTTTTACAGTCAGCTTGTTACAGTTTCTCTGCCGGGCGACTTCCCTTATTGATGGAAGCCGATCTCCGGGAGCATAGGTGCCTTTTTGAATGGCATCCTTCAAACTGTGAAAAATATCTTCATATAGGGACATGTTCCTATGGTACCAGAAAAAAACCCCGGCGACCAGTACGGCCGCTACAGAAGTTCCGCCGCGAGTTCCGCCAGAAGGCTCCTCTCCGAGTGTTCAAGAACCACATGACCGAAAACCTTCTGCCCTTTAAAAGCCTCCACGAGATAACTCAGTCCGTTGGAACTGCTGTCCAGATAGGGACTATCAATCTGATAGGGATCTCCGGTGAGTACCACTTTAGTCCCCTCCCCCGCGCGACTTACTATCGTCTTAATCTCATGGGGTGAAAGGTTCTGGGCCTCATCGATGATAATATACTGATTCGGTAAGGATCTCCCCCTGATATAGGTGATCGCCTCGATTTCCACCATATTGCTGCTGACGATCGATTCGATCGATTTCAGGTTCGGCCGTTTATGAACCGATAGAATGTACTCGAGATTATCAAAAAGGGGCTGCATCCAGTGGGAAAGCTTTTCTTCCTTCGCCCCGGGTAGATACCCGATATCCTTCCCCAGGGGTATCACCGGTCGTGATACCAACACCCGTGTATAGGAGCCATCTTCAATCACCTTCTTGAGCCCGGAGGCGATGGCCAGAAGGGTCTTTCCCGTACCTGCCTTTCCCATCAGGGTGACCAGAGAAACTGCTTCGTCAAGGAGCAGGTCAAAAGCCATCTGCTGTTGCAGGTTCAGAGGTTTGATTCCACTGATATTCCCGGGTATAGGAAACACCGCTTTCAGGCAGTGATTCCCTTGATCATAACGACCTATCGAGGGTTCCCCATGATCCTTGGCGTGGAGAAGAACGAACTCATTCGGCTTCAGGTCTTCATTCCAGGGAATGTATTCATCCTCCTGCAGCATCCTGTAAGTCTCAGGAGAGATATCGGCACTTCGAAAGCCCTGGTAGAGCTCGCTGATGTTGACTTTCTGCTTTTCGTAGTCCACCGCCTTCAAGCCAAGGGCGGTCGCCTTTACCCGGGCGTTGATATCCTTTGAAACAAAAAAGACCCTTCGACCACGTTTCTGCAGAGTCAGGGCGGTCAGGAGGATTTTATTGTCCGGTTTGTCCGCGATGAGGTCCACATGTATGTCATGATCATAATCCAGGAGTACCTTGAGAATGGATCCATTCTCCATCTTCACCCCCTGATGGATATCCCCCTGCCCCGCGAGTCTATCCAGGAACCTGATCGCATGCCGGGCATTTCTTCCCCGTTCATCACTGAAGGATTTCAGCTTGTCCAGTTCTTCCAGAACCCAAAGGGGTACAACCACCTCATTTTCCTTGAACGAGAGAATCGCATCCGGTTTGTGAATGAATACATTTGTGTCAATAACGAAAGTTTTGATCCGAGCATCCTTTTTCATAGTTCCCCCCGCTACAGTTCCATATCCTTCTATCATAGTGCAGGTACTCCATGTTTTTCCAGGGCAAATCCGGCCATTCTCTCTCAAAGCCTGAACTATACAAATGTAGAAAGGCCGCCCGCGCAAATGCGCGGACGGCCTGGTCTTTCTGGTTAAATCTGGTAGATCGGACGGGAGGTGTATTTCGTATGGAGCAGGGCGTGGGATTTTTCACTAAGGGGCTCCCCGAGAAACTCATTATAAATCTGAAGGATCTCCGGATTCTGATGAGAAGCACGAACATCGGATTTCTCGTCGTCCTTGTAGAGACCGGCGATTCGCTTCTTCCGGACCTCGTCGGTGGTACCATAGGGCTGTCCACCTCCGGCAATACACCCTCCGCGACAGGCCATCACCTCAATGAAATGGTAGGGCATTTCTTCACCCTTTTCCTTTGCCCTTCGTACCTCCCTCAGGAGGGTACCGACGTTGGCCATTCCGTGAGCAACGGCGACCCGGATTTTTTTTCCTTCAATATCGATCTCACCACTGCGAACCCCCCCCATCCCACGGACGGCGGTGATGTTCATATCAGGCAGTTCTTTTCCGGTTACGAAGTGATAGGCAGTTCGAATCGCCGCCTCCATCACACCTCCCGTATTGCCGAAAATGGTACCGGCTCCGGAGTACTGGCCAATGGGGCTGTCGGCACTCTCATCGGGAAGACTTTGAAAATCTATTCCCGCGGACCGGATAAGTCTGGCGAGCTCCCTTGTGGTGAGCACCACGTCCACGTCCTGTTCACCGGAAGAATACATTCCCTCACACCGGGTGATCTCGTATTTTTTTGCGGTACAGGGCATAATCGCCGCTGAATAGAGGTCGGAGTTCTTTTTGTTGATCTTGTCGGCAAAATAGGTTTTAGTTATCGCACCCTGCATCATCATAGGAGATTTTGCGGTGGAAAAATGGGGAATCATATCAGGAAAGTACTTCTCCATATAGTCGGTCCACGCGGGACAACAGCTTGTCAGCTGGGGAAGCGCCCCCTCTCCGGTGGTAATACGATGAACGAATTCCGTCGCCTCTTCCATGATCGTCAGATCGGCACTGAAATTGGTGTCAAAGACCGCATCCACTCCAAGCTGTCTGAGAGCCGCGTAAACCTTGCCGGTAGAAATCTCGCCGGGCTCGTACCCGAAGGCCTCGCCGATCGCGACGCGCACCGCAGGAGCGACCTGGACCGCCACAAACAAGGAAGGATCGTGAATAGCATCCAGGAGCTTGCGGGTCTCGTCCTTTTCGTAGATCGCGCCGACCGGACAATGGGCGGAGCACTGTCCACACTTAATACAGGGGCTTTCGGAGAGGGAGGCATCCGCGGCAGGCGCAATTCGCACATTCTCGCCACGGCCCACGAATTCGAGGGCCCACACATCCTGGAGCACCTGACATACATTGGCACAACGCCCGCAGTTGACGCATTTTTCGGGGTTGAGAATAATGGAAGGAGTGGACTCATCCATGGGAAGATCTCGGAGTCTGGTTTCAAAGGGCTGTTCACGAATACCGAACTGCGCCGCCAGATCCTGGAGTTCGCAGTTTCCGTTCTGTCCGCACATGAGACAGTCGTTGGGATGGGTTGAAAGGATCAGCTCAATCACGGTTTTTCTCACCTGGTGGAGTTCCGGGTCATGGGTAATCACACTCATTCCCTCGCTTACCGGAGTCGCGCAAGCCCTCATAATTTTGGGAGAATCCTCCATCTTAACGACACAGATACCGCAGGCTGCCCATGCCGGCAAATCATTATGATAACACAACGTAGGAATATTGATATTCAGTTTCCTGGCGGCCTTCAGAATGGAGGTCCCTTCTTCGACCTCTATGGGCCGGCCGTTTATCTTTAAGTTTACAGTTTTCAACAGTTTACTCCTCTCTTGAAGCGGTTATCGCACAAACACCGCGTCGAACTTACAGGCATCAAAACACTCACCGCACTTTATACAGATGTCCTGGTCTATGCTATGCAGCTGTCTGATCTGACCGCTTATAGCGTTCACGGGACACCTTCGAGCACAGAGGCCACACC
>CAZJIN010000045.1:0-10343 GCA_964545955.1 uncultured Sediminispirochaeta sp. | reverse complement strand
GATACCTGCTCCGGAGTTCCTGCATGTCCTCCATATCGAAGGCCACCCGACCGTTGAGCACCCCGCCGCCTACTCCGATACCGCGACCGACCGGTGAGAGCTTCACCTTCTCAGTATCAAAGACCTGTATGTGTTTCGCCTTGTGGACCACCTGGGGTCTGGTTTGAAGAATGAAGAGTTTTTCCGGAGATTCGAAGGTGAACTCTATTTCCTGATGGGGAAAATCGTAGGTTTCGATCAGTCCTTCCGCGTAGGATTGGAGCTTCTCGAAGATCGCGGGAAACTGTTCCTGCAGGGACTTCGGCGCTTCTTCGCCGGACTGATCCGGATTGGGCTCTGAGTCGGGCTCTGAGTCGGGCTCTGAGTCGGGCTCTGAAGTTGGGGCGATCGGCAGGGTATGGACCAGCCCCGACACCACGTCTTCTCCCTGGCTACAGGGGATGTAGTCACCGTAGAGGCTGATTTTATTGTCTCCATAGGGATTCTTGGTGAAAACCACACCGGTTCCTGATTCCAGGTTGAGATTTCCAAAAATCATTCTCTGTATAAGTACCGCGGTACCCCATTCGTCGGCGATCTTGAGGTATTCCCGGTACAGGCGGGCGCGATCGGAGGACCACGAGTCGAGCACCGCTAAAAGGGCGGTCTTGAGTTGTTGGAAGGGGCCTTCCACAAAGTCGATGTTGTGTTTTTCAAGTAGATCTCGGTATTCGTCGGCCATTTCCATCATCTGCTCGGGGCTGAAAGAGCGTTTTTTGAGGACATCGTAACGGGATTTCATCTTTTTCATAATCATATCGAATTCATCCCTCTTTATACCGAAGGACATGCCCCATGTCTGCAGCAACCTCCGATAACAGTCCCAGGCCGCCCAGGAGTATTTGGGATCACGGCTCAGTTCCCGGGCGATATCCCGGTTGATACCCACATTGAGGAAGGTGTTCATCGCCCCGGGCATCGAAAAGGCCGATCCCGATCTGACCGAGAGAAGGAGCGGGTTCTTGGAGCTGCCGAACTTCAGACCGCTGAGCTCCTCGAGGTTCTTCAGTTCTTCCTCAATGAGCTTGTCCACGTCCTTCTCCATCTCCGGGTGACAGAGGATAACCTCCTTGTGCCTGAAGAGCTCGGTGGTTAATATAAAGCCTTCGGGAATGGGAAAGTCGAGGGTCATCAGTTTTTTTAGAAAAAAGGCCTTCGCGCCGAGGAACACCTTGTTGTCGGTGACCTTTTTTTTTCGATAGAGCGGATTGACAATGAGATCGCTGTCGAAGGTCATAACCTTGTGTATAAGGTTCCTTGGAACCTTGTCGCGGGTCTCTCTCAGGTATTGCAGTATGGTTCCCACAAAATTGTCCAGAGTCTGAACGAAAAAGGAAGAAGCGAGGATGTCCCGGTAGAAGGCCTCGGATTTTTGAGTCACTTTTTTGAGCATCCCCTGGTCCGAGAGCTTGTTCCTGTATTTTTGCTTGAGAATCCTCTTGAGCGGTCTGTCATAGACCGAAATGAAATACTGATCGATGATTTCCCTTATGTTGCGAATGAAAAACTGGAATATATTGATGTACTGCTCAAGGGAGAAGCTCTCGGAGGCGAGACTGTATTCCAGCATATTGATGTTGGACTCAAGACTCTGGTTGTATATACCGCGGATCTGCAGGCCCGTTTTAAAATACCCCAGGATAACCGTGATTCTTTTCAGGTTCTTGTAGGTAATGTAATTCAGGGTGACTTCCCTGATAATGTTTTCGATAAGCCTCTCCGCGGTCTGTTCCAGTCGTAGAGTCAATCCCTGGGCTTCGTATTTCTTCTCATGATATCGTCCGTACATCGAGGGAATCCCCGCGGCGATATGGCGTTTGTAATAGATATTCTCCCAGCCTTCGCTGGCTTCCGGGTCGAGGATTATCCTCTTCAGGGTCTCCATTATTTTAAAGATCATCTTGAGCGCGGTATCTTTGTCCTCAGCTTTGAGATGCTTCTCCAACTGGTCGACCCACCTTTGGTCTATGAGAGAATTCTTCCTGATCTCCGGTAGAATGTTGCGATTGTCGATCGAGTACTTGTTTATCAGTATCCAGGTGAGTCGAAACAGGGTGCGAACCCTGTCCCTATCCTCCTCGGAACCGGTTTTTACTTTTTCAATATACTGATCAAGTTCCTCTTCGCTGCCGTCCAAAAGCTCCGGTGGTTCCTTGCCGGCTTTGAAGCAGAGCTCCTTCATGACTTCGTGGACCGACTGGACGTCGGAGGGATTGTCCCGGAGGTACTGTTTCACATCTTCGGGAAGGTAGGGCAGAAGCTGTTTAGGGTCACCGCTGTACCAGTAGTCGATGATTTTTTTAATGAGACCGACGTGGGTGCTGTTGCTTTCGGCGTGGACCTGTTTTCTCAAAAAATGGAGGACCCGGTCCCGGCGGCCGCGGAGTTCGTCTATTCGGGTAGTCTCATCTCGTAGCTCTCCTTCCGCGCCGATCTCGCTGTAGTAGATGGGAAAGAGTATGGAAAAGTGTTTGACCAGCTTGTATATCCCCGTAATCCCGGAGTTAAGCAGGCGGGTCATATCCTTCTGGAAAAGATCCGTATCCTGTATGAATACACCACCGAGGCGCAGGTGAATGATAAGAGCAGCGAGAAGCTCTTTCATCGCTTCGGGGTTCTTCTCGATAATCGAAAGCCATACCCTGATATTTTTAAGGTGGTCAGGATTTGCGGAGACCCTCCAATCTTCGAGAATCTCTATTTTTCCGGGATAGACGAAGCCGAAGCTTATGAGCCTGTCGGTGAAACGCTTCATGAGATCCGCGATCCCGGAGTTCACGATCTCGGTTCCCAGCGTCTCGATACAGTCCAGCAGAGTGGACATATGCCTCTCTTTGAAGGTATCGAAGAGATCGAACACCGAATCGATGAACCCGGCCTGTTCCGATCCTTCCAGGGAGTGAAAACCACGTCGCAGCAGTCTATTGATATCCCAAAGGAGGTGGTCCTTTAGATGAGCCATACCAGGGACTTGCAGCAGGTAATAGAGAAAGTAGATCTGTTCGAGGGCAGTGTCAAAAGCGACGGTGTAGTGACGATATGTATCGGCAATGTCACGGTAGAGAGGCAATTTGGTGAGATCATCCCAGGTTTCGGCCTTTTTGATATCCCTTTGAAGGCTGGAAAAGAAGTCTTTTCCGATCTTCTGTTCCATATCCCGCGAATTAAGGCTCGGAAAAAGGTGGATCCGATGGGCAATCCAGTCACCGCAATGAGCTGTCTCCCGCCAATATTCCAGACTGAGGGTGAGAATGTTCTTGAGAAGGTGAAAAAACTCCCCGCTTATTTCGTCGTCGTGGGTCCGCGGGTAGGATATCTGTCGCAGGAAGCTTGCTCCATTGAGCACTGTCTCGGTTTTAGAATCCAGGAGCTTCTGAACGAGGGAAAGTATACGTTCGACTACTTTTTGAGGGGGTTCCTCGAGACCGAGTAGCTCTCCGAGGAACTGAAGGAGGGTTTGAAAGAGGTTGAACTCCTCTTTTTCAGGAAGATTCCGGGAAAAAAGGTCCTCAAAACTTTCGACAATAACCTGAAAAGCCCTGTTCGCTTCCGGAACTTCCTGATAAATCCAAAAATCTCCCAGACAGAGTTTCTTAAAGTTGTCAACAATCCATGGGTAGTTGGGATAGGAGTGGTGAAATTCATTGAAAAAAGTGGCGGTCCTTTCATTGATACCCAGCAGCGAGGTCGACAGGGAAATAAACCATTTCTCCCGGTCCGACAGATCAATAGGACGTCGGCTCGTTTCGACCAGGTTCACTTCCAGGGCCTTCGACTGAAACTCGTTTTCCATCATGATGAAATCATATCCACCCGAGCGGAAAGGTTCAAGGTGAGACCTTCTGGAGCTTGTTTCGGATTATCACTAAAATGAATCTTTCCGGCTTTTTTTATTTCCCCCTTAGAACAAACCTAGACGCAGTCCAAAACTTGGCATGATTGCGACATCAGGTTCCACATCCGAACTGATAAGCCATACCTGTCCTTCCGCGAAGGCGGATATGTATTTTAGAAACCTTCGGTCCCTGAACTCGTACTTTAAGAATTCGAGTTGAGCTGTGACCCCCGCCAGGATGATACCCCAACTTTCCTCGGCGCCGGGATTGTTAAAGTAGGAAAAATTAGCCCCCAATGCGAAGGACGCCGATAATTGCTGGTACTTCGGCCCCAGAAAGTAGTCATAGGGGATATACAGGATATTCGCGAGTAGCTTCGAGCCGAGGACCTGTCCGCCGAAACGAGCGGTACGGTAAGTTCCAGTCTCGGGATCAGTGTAACCTTCCGGAGCATAGCCGTACTGCACCTGCAGCTTCACGTTGTCGTCCATGAAGGTCATGCCGAGGCCTGAAGTGAACCATGTGGCCCCCAGGGCCGTCGCGTCAAAGTACATTCCCTGGATAAAGGAGGGAGTGCTGTAGCTGTTCTTGTCTCCGGGCCGAAGGCTGATCTGCAGATCAGTTAGGCCGCTCTCGTCAAAGGCGTGTCCGGATACGTACAGGGAATTGTTAAAACGGCCGTTCTCAATTTTCTCGTAGAGATCGATTTGAGGCGGACTTGTGTCCACGGTGAAAATGAGACGTGTGTACACCATCTCAGACTCCGAACGAGCCCGAAGCAGGGCCCTTACCTCACCTTCCGGGTGGTTCTGTCGGTAGATACGATAGCTCCACGCTTCCGTTCCCCGGATAGGCAGAAAGCTTCTTCCTTCGTCGAAACTGATCTCGACCCTGCTCGGTTGTTTATCCTCCAGCTCCTTTTGGTACTCTTTTTCTTCCTTTTTTGATTCAAAATCGGCGGGGGAACCTTCAAAATATCCGGCGGTACCGGTGATCGTAAAAAGGTCCCCGACGTGGTCTCCAAAATGAATCGAATCTGTGTTTATCCAGAGTCCTTCGTCGTGGTACCTTATTTCGTGAGCCTCGGATTCGACGATCGTCTCTTTGTGCTCCCAGCGCAGGGAAAGCTCATGGACTCCGGGACTAATCCCGTCTTCGGGGCCGAGGCGGCTGTGAAACCGGCCGTCGTCCCCGACATCTATCAGGGAATGAATATTCCCGTCTATCAGCAGACTCACACGCTTCGTCGTAGTGCCAAGGCTCTGTTCCATATTCACCTGTGGGATCTTTCCTTCTACGGTAAAAAATGGACCAGGTTCATCTCCCGGCAGTGGAAGAATAAAAACCGGGGCTTCCGGTTGCGGGGAATGTAATTCGATTGGTCTACTCAAGTCGGTACTGTTTCCTGCGCCGTCTTGAACCGACATATTGAAGAGGTATTTACCACGGGGCAGCTCAGAGATGTCGATGTACTTAAGCAGAACCCCCGTATCTGTTTTCACGGACTCTGTCTCCGCGAACCCTGTCTCAGTGGACTCTGCCTCTTTCGTGGCTTCATCCGCGGTTTCATTTTCCATAGTTTCCGTTTCAGCAGAAGCTTCGTTCACGGCATTCAGGCTTATTTTTATTGATTTGACTTCCACCGAATCATGGACCCGTCCTTCCAGGTGAATGCTGTTGTAAAAAAACTCACCCGCCCCGGGAGACCGTATTTCCACTTCCGGTGGGCTGTTGTCCACGTTGAGAAGTGAAGAGTAGTAGCTGTCCACTCCCGCCTCGTCTTCCACGTGGAGGAGAATGGGGTTGGTACCGTTGGCGAGGAGCGTGCTGTCTATTTTGTAGGACCATACGCTCGGCCCATCTGCCTGGGCTTCCTGAATTTGGGCATTCTGAAAAGTATTTCCGTTGTCGAAGGATATCCCGACCTTCTTAATACCGTTCTCGTCCTCCGTCGGACCCGTTAGTTCGATTTTCCCCCGTACCACTTCTCCCAATGCGGGTTTCTCAACGGATATTTTCGGTTCCTGCAGGGAAAGCCTGAACTTTCTCATGACTTCATCGCTGGTGTAGCCGTTGATATCGACTGCCCGAACGGTGATGCTGTTTTGGTCCGCCTTCAGTTCCGAAAGGGATATCGGGATGGAAAAAGTGTTTTCGATGTTGTTGGTTTTCCACTCTCCGTCGTTGATTTTGTATTCGACCCTGTCGATCCCTTCACGATCGACCGCACTGCCCGATATCCTGAAAGACTCGGTGAATGCCTCTCCCTCCGCCGGTACATAAACCCGAACCTGGGGCTTCCACCGGTCGATATCGAGGACGAGGGGGAGTTCCACATTATTCACGTTGTCCAGCTGGTCTTTCGCCTGCAGGTTGAGAGAATCAGGTAGGCTTTCCATGCCGCTGAAGTTGACCTGCCCCGCGAAGAACCCGTGCTCCAGGGGGAATGAGTCTTCCCCAACCTGGACAGCGCTCACCTCAGAACCGTCACGGACATACCCGCAGACCAGGGTCTGCTCATTTGCCCAATCGGAATTCGCCGGACGGGTTCCCTTCGGCACTATGAGGTGAAATTCCGGAGCCTTGCTGTCTTGAAGCAGGGTAAATAACTTGATTCCCCTGTTTCCCGCCGCATCGCTTGTCTGAAGTCTGAATTGAACCGGACCCGTTCTCTCCTCCCCAGGGAGATTTATTTCCCGCTCGAATCGATAGGCGCCCGCCTGTCCTTCTATCTGTTGCAGCTCGATTTCAACCAGCCGGGGGCTCGCGTCCGCCTCGTTGGGCAGGGATATCGTACACCGCAGTGTTTTCGCCTCGGTTTTATCCTTTACCTCCCCCGCTATAAGGACCGTATTTTTCATTCGCTGTGAGGAACCGGGGCTCTTCAGACTTATGCGTGGGGGCGTTTCGTCCGTTCTCAGGCCAGGCACGGGAAAGCTGAATTTAACACCTGTCTTTGATTCCACCTCCAGGGTGAATCGGGGTATCACCGCCTCCTCTACCGGAAGCAGAGAGAAAAAACGCCCCTCTTTTTCGACCCGTAGGGCTTTGATTTCGGGATCCAGGCTAATAGATCTGATGTCTCCCTCCGCTATCCACCCCTGCAGCTCCATTCCCTCAAAAAGGGTTGAAAGGGAGGTTTCCTCGGGGGTGTCGAAAAGCAGCTCCTCTTCCAGAGTAAGGGGTTGGACAAGGCCGTTTTCATCAGCCGGCGCCTCCCGGTACCAGGCGGTATGTGCCGTCACTTCCCTGGTTCGGAAGTCAGCCTGTGCGGAATCAGACCGTCCAGCCGCCTGCTGGGAATTGTGCAGTCGCATGTACAGATCATGCCGGCCCGCCGTTTCCTTCTCGGACAGTTTGATGGAAAAGCGGGCGGAGTTTTTTTCATCATTCCAGTCAAGACCAATTTTACGTTCATCTCCCTCGTCAAAACGGTAGTACAGCACGGTACCGGGAGAAAAGGCTTCCAGGCGTCCCTGCAGTTCCGCCTTTTCTCCGTAGGCGAAGATCCGCCCGGCGCGCCATGCCGTCGCACCTTGTGCTTCGACGATAAGATTTTCCAGAAAGATTTTTCCCGGCGGGGGAAGCACCGAAAAGGGGATGGAGACCGTCTCTCCCGTCGTTCCGTTTCTGTCAATTGCCCGCAGCTTCAGGACTCCCTCTCCTGCTGAAAAATCCGTGAGACTCAGGGACCACGTACCGGTAGAATCGATTTTTTCCCAGGGAGTGAGGTCTTCGACCATATATTCTATAGCCGCGACCGGTCCGTCGTCGTCCTCTGCCCATCCTGAAAATACAGGAGTCCCCGCAAAAGTCAGGGCTTCTCCGGAATATTCAGAACAAAAGAGTCGCGGGAGATCCGTTTCCCTGTTCAATCGAAAGGATATTTCTTCCTTTATACTATTGCCCGCAGTATCGCTGAGTTGAAAGGTGATCTTTTTTTTCCCGGATTTTATTCCGCTATAATCAAAACTCTGCATCCAGAGGCTGTTTCCGGGCTTCAATTCGACTCTGCCTTCCTGTCCGTTGTCGGCCCTGAAAGTGAGGGCTTCTATCCCGACCGCATCCTCCGCCCGGCCTACAACGGTGAAGTTTCCATTGAGTTCCTCTTCTCCCGGATAGAGGAAGGAAATCTCCGGGGCCGCGTTATCCACGAAGAGGAGAAAGGCCGTGCCCCCGGTAGAGCCTGTATTATCCTCCGCCTTCAGATTGACAAGACGGGGGCCGTCTTCCAAATCGCGGGTATCGATGGTATGGGAAAAACGATAGATAGTGCTGTCTTTATCCTTTTTTAGGGACAGTTTTTCCTCTTCCTTCCCCCCATCCCATGAGACGGCGCCCTTCCGGATACCGTTCTCATCTTGTACGAAGCCTTCAATCTCGATTTTTCCCGAAACCACCGCGCCTGCCTCCGGCGTGTCTATGGTAAAATCCGGAGTGGCGGTATCGATGTTCACCTCAAGGCTGATTTCAGGGCTGGTGTTGCCGTCGATATCTCGGGCCCTTACCCGCAGGATGTGCGGCCCGTCGCCAAGGGCTTGCGCCGAGCCCTGTCTTTCATAGTGCCAGGACCAGAATTTCGTGCCCTGGACAGACTCGAATTCACCTTCGTCTACGGCCAGTACGACTTTTTCCACTTCATCATCGTCCCAGGCGACACCGACCACGGAAAAACTTGTGCCGAGCCTCTCCCCCGTGACGGGATAGGAAATAGAGACTCCGGGAATGGACGAATCGGGGTCCACTACGATGTTGTAAGGACCGGCATGGCCCACGTTACCGGCGGAATCAACAGCTTTTACCAGTAGGTTGTATTCCCCTGGTTCGGCCTCAGAGAGATCGATGGTTTTCTGCCAATTTTCTTTTCCATCCACTTCCTGGTACTCCGAGCTGTCCTGTTTACCGAGGGCGGCGAGCGGACCGCTAATAACGAAGAGGAGCAGAAGGATAAATATGGTTTTTTGGGTATTCCCTTTTTCATGCATATAAGCTTTCTCCTTTGGGACCCTTTTCAGTCGCCTAGCTCTTCGAGTAGTCTCAAATACTCAAGACCATCGTCGGTATATCCCACCACCGGAAGATCCGCCGTGTCCATACCGATACAGAAGCGGTTGCTGTCGGTATCGTTTATTCCTTCCGGCAGAATCTGTATTTCCCACTCCCCTGTAAACGCATCATTTTCCGAACCATGGCCCGGCACCCCGGTGGATGTCGGCCAGGCGGCCCGGGCGGAATTCCCGATTCCCTTGTAACTCAGATAAGGCTTACCCGCGGAGTCTACGGTCAAACTCAGTCTGGAACCCACGATCAGGTAGCTGTCCACCGTGACCTGAGTTATTTCTCCTACCGTACTATCATATGCGGGAATATAGACGTACTTCACGTCACCGTTGTAGCTGTCATAGTAGGCGAGGTGGATATGGTCGTTGCCGTCCACGGACATATCGATGTATTGCGCGTCCACGAAGGTATCGATAGAGATTCCGGAAGACCAACCTGCTCCACTGTCCGGGCTTTCATTATACTTGAATACAAGTGAACCGCTGCCGGCCTGGTCGTAATAGGCTATAAGCGCCACACTACCATCGTTTGTAGCGGAAACTGCCGAGAAGGCAGCCGTTCCTCCAGTGATTTCCTGGGCGCCCGGAGGACTTTTCCCGGGCTGGTCACTATTTGCATACCAGAACCTATAGTCCCCGTTGTAATCGGGAAAATCTCCGTTCCGGTCATATTGGGGCAGGTTGGTATAGAGGGCCGTCCCTTCGTTGTTGATACGCCCGCCGCCGGCAGGATCAATGGTGGTGTCCGATGCGACTGTTGAGTCTGTTCCAATCAGAAAGTGCCTGAAGATCATTCTGTCCTCGAAAGCATCGTAAACCGTATAGAAGACCTCCGCATTGTTGCTTGCGCCACGGACTGTGATGTCCGGAAACTGGTAACGGCCGAGTACCGCGGTTGTTGTACTCGAGGTATCCACCAGGTTCTCCAGCCACAGGTGGTTGTCGATATAATCATAATTTCCCCAGTTATGGGCGTGTACATCAAAGAAGAAGCTGGTCAGAATACCCCCGTAGTTGCCTGCGTTATAATCTCCGAAGTTTCCGTTCACCACATTTACATCCACCAGGGCGGCATGTTCTCCATCACTGGTAAAATCGAGGGAGGTATGGGTAAAGAGGTCCCAGTTGTCGATGATCTGTCTGATCTCGTCACTGCCGCCATCATAGAGCAGGCCCTGTCCGTAGCCTTCCGAATTGTTCACAAAGACAAAGGAGGGGATGTCTCCGTTCATTGCCATGGAAGGATAGGTCGCATGGTCGGCCAGGGTAAAATCCTCCCACAATCTCTTTACCTGCCAGATGCTGATATACCGATCATCCGTCAGTTCCTGATGTACTTCGGAATCTTCCCTGTTCAGGGTGATGTCCGGGTTGATATTGTTCAGTGAGGGGATACCGTTCACCAGGA
>CAZJIN010000044.1:0-10366 GCA_964545955.1 uncultured Sediminispirochaeta sp. | reverse complement strand
GATGTCGGTGTAGTCCCGGTGTAGCTGTTCTACGGTGATACCTACGCCGTCGGCAACCTCTTCGTCGGGCAGCTTGTGGTTGCGTCCGTAGAGGCAGAGGTCCATTTTGTCGTAGGAGAGGGAGAAGTAGAACTCCTCCTGGGACTGGGGCAGGGAGTAGGTGTCCGTCGTAGGGGGGCGGCTACGGATATTCTCGGGCACGCCGAGGTACTCGGCGAGCTGGTAGACCTGGCTCTTGTAGAGATGGGCGATGGGCTTGATGTCCGCCGCGCCGTCGCCAAGCTTTACAAAAAAGCCCTGGTCGTACTCCAGGCGATTCGGGGTCCCCGACACCGCGTAGTTGAGCCGGTCGGCGTGGTGATACTCCAGCATCTTGCGGACCCGCTGCTTGAAGTTGGTGGCCGCCACGATCTCCAGGTAGGCCTTGAGGGAGAGGCGCTTGCGGACCTCCTCGCCCTCGGGAGAAACGGCGACCAGGGAGAAGAGACGGAGTTTGTCGTCCGCCAGGACGCTCGGGAGAACGATCTTCGCCTTCCAGCCCGGTCCATACTGAGGGATTACCTTCCGATACGCCTCGTCCTGCTTCCGGTAGCAGCCCACCGCTTCGAGGATCGGGGAGATGTCGATATGCTCGGATTGGATACCGAAATGCTTCGCCACCATGCCGCTCAGATCCAGGGTGTCCCCGGAGGAGTGGCGCTCGGGCATCTGCAGTCCGAAGACCCGGTCGGGACCCAGGGCCCGCACGGCGAGGGCCGCCACGGTACTGCTGTCGATCCCCCCGGAGAGGGCGACGATGAGACCCTGACGCTTGAGGCGGCGGGAGAGGATCTCCCGGATCTCTCCGGTGATCCGTTCCACCTCCGTCTCCGCGTCGAGCCGGAGGGTATGGGGACCGAATTTCGAATCAGCCATCCGCCGTTCCCGTCTTGCGGGCGATGAAGGCGTCTACCCGGGAGACCGAGTCGAGGTTCTCCGGGATGAGCTCGTCATCCTCGATGGCGATGGACCAGGACTCTTCCAGGTACTCGATCAGCTCGAGGATACCCGTGGAGTCGATGATTCCTTTTTCCAGAAAAGAGTCGTCATCGCCGAACTCCACCCCTCCGTCACCGAAGAGGAAGTTCGTGACGATAAAGTCGCGCAGTTTTTCCTTCACATTCATTAATTTCACTTCCGTACTCACCATGAGTCCTCCTGAATATAGGTATGAACATTCCCATCGCGGAGGTTATCGTCAGTATAGACATGAACAACGGACCTCCGCAAGCGATAAAAACTTTATACGTAGGCTTTCTTTCGTTCTGTTCCTATCTTGCCGGCTATGCTTTCACTCACCATGCTCATGATCGCGGGAGGAGTGAGCAGGAGAATCCTCAAGTCGTTCCACAGCGAGAGCTTGCGGCTGTAGGAGATGTCGAGGCTGATCATCTGGTGGAAGGTCAGCTTGTTCTTGCCGCTCACCTGCCAGAGACCGGTGATGCCGGGCATAACGTCGAAGCGCTGGGCATGCCATCGAAGGTACTCCTCCGCTTCGTAGGGGATGCAGGGTCGGGGACCGACCAGACTCATGTCGCCGCGGAGGACATTCCAGAACTGGGGAAGCTCGTCCACACACGCCTTGCGGAGGATTTTGCCCCCGGGAATGATCCTGGGATCATGATCATCCAGTTTTTCCATGGGAACATCACTATTTGTCACCAGGCTGGTCACGTGACTGGAATGGGAATTCACATCGTTGTCCTGGCGCATAGTGCGAAACTTGAGGAAGGTGAAGTCCCGGCCCTTGTAACCCACCCGGGTCTGCTTGTAGAGGACCGGGCCCTTCGAGACCAGCTTGATATAGACGGCCAGGGAGAGAAAAAGCGGGGAGAGCACAATGAGCCCCACCAGGGCGCCGAAGATGTCGAGGTAACGCTTCCATCCGGGGATATCCATGGTGAAGCTGCTCATGAGCTCCTCGTTGATCCGAAGCTTGTTTCCCTTATAGATGGTAAACACATCGGTCTCACCATCGCCCTTGTGCGTATCGGGGTAGCGGAACAGCTCGTAGCTGTAGATCGGACGCTTGCCGTTTCGGTACTCCGTCTCCACGACGTTTTCGATTTTTTCCGCAAAAAGCCGGGCGCCCTTCAGTTCCGTGGCGGTGAGGACCACGCACACTATGTCTTTCTCGTACCAACCCACATGGTCGATAAGACGGGTGCTGTTCTTAAGAATGGTGATGAGGCGTTCGTTGCTCGCGTCATTTCCCTCGAGTTTGAAGAGGACCACTGAAAAAAACCCGCCCTCTCTGTCGGCCCGACTCCGTTCGTATTGAAGGATCTTCTCGAGAACTGGCTCTGAGTAAATCCCGTGCCTCCCCTCTTTGTCCCGAGCCGCTATAAAAGAGGGCTTCCACAATGAGTTGATTCTAATCCCGCGCATATAATCGCCTCCCCGTTATATGCAGAAACCTACTATGACTGCACATTTCCACTTCTTTTTTCTCCGGTACACCGATCTCCCGTGAACCGCTACTCACCGCTATGCGGAAGAATGGTGTACTTCTTGTCGAACTTGATCCCTACTCCGTCTTCCTGGTGTCGGACCACCTCGCCGCTTACCTCGATTCGGACGTTTTTGTCCAGCTGAAAAAACTCGTTCAGCTTCTCGATCGAAAGGTACAGCTCCAGCTGTACCTTCTGGCCGACCGCCAAATCTTCGTCGGTCGTGAGAAAGGTACCGCTGGAAGAAACATCGCGGGTATACGCCTTGAGGCCTCGCATCCCCTGGATATCATCAACCACATTTATCTTCGCCGGCACAGTCAGCAAATACCTTTCAATATCACGTTTGTCTTCCATTCACCTTTCCTTACAACAAGATACACCTTGTATCGGAAAAAAAAATCGTAATGTAACATGATTTTACTGTGACAAAAAGGTAGTAGTACCGTCATGAGAAAGTATTAGTTTTGTTACTGTAAAAAGAAACATAGTATTAGTACCCCGGGGGCGGGGGCAATGAGATCGCGGGATGTGAGGGGGCCATGGGCGGGGATGTGCGAAGGCTTTGGGCGCGCGGGTTGTGCGAGGTCGGATGGCTCGGTGCGTGGATTGCGCGAGGTCCGCTATAGCGGGCCGGGGATAGGTGGGATCTGGTGTGGCGCGCGGGAGCGGGAGCGGGCGCGGATGCTACAGGTTTTCAGAGGTTCTTCAGAGGTTCTTCGCCGCCCAGAGGGCCGCCTGGAGGCGGTTGGTGACCTGGATTTTTTTGAAAATATTGTACATGTGGGTCTTCACTGTGTTTACGCTGATGTGAAGCTTTTCTCCGATCTCCTCGTTGGCCACGCCGACGCTGACCAGGGCGAGGATCTGCTGCTCCCGCTGTGTGAGCTCCGCCTGACGATCGGCATAGGATTCGGTGTTCTCGCCGTTGCTCATAACATAGCGCAAAAGAATCTGGCGACTGATCCATATCTCACCGTGGAAGATCGAGTTGATCCCCTTCATAAAGATATCCATCTTGTCGTCTTTGTAAAAAAAGCCGCGCACCCGACGGGCCAGGGCTTTCGCCTCCGCCTCTGAGTAGCCCGAAAGGTTGTAACAAGCCACGTAAGGTCCTTCCATGGCGGGATTTGTCATGATATCGCGGGTCGCCTGGTCGATATCCCGGTCTACACAGTCAATGAGGACCAGCACCTCATAGTCGTCGGAGGTGAGGATATTGAAGTCAAGATCCAGCTCCTCCGGGAAATTGTGGATGGGCCGCCCGTAGATAACGCATGGCACTCCCAGTTCCCTCTCGATGGAGTAGACCAGCATCTGGTTGCCCAGATTGTCCGCGCCGGCAAGGATGATTTGCCTCGTTTTTTGATTACTCATTCACCATAACCCTGTAAAACTTTTAGTTCCCCTGCTCTTACTGTCGTTGAGGCCATGTCCGATGAGTTCTGTCGATTGCCCCGGAGCCGGCGGTCGATCGCCATTGTCGCTCGGCCGACCGCTCCACCACATGGAAGGCCGGTTGATGTGCCGGTCGCGTTGTGGGTAGATCTGCCTGCGGCCGATCTGTCGATCACCTCTCTCCGCAGCGCGTCCCGGGAACGGCACCGCCTCTCTCGCGCCGTCATACCCCGGGACTACTCCTGTTTTTAATACAAAAGTAGTAGAACCCTACTCATACCTATATACAACATTACCCGCTTTTTTTCAGTATTTTAGTCAAAGAAAATCAATTTTTTATCATCAAAAAAAGAATGGAAATGTTTATATTGCATAAACTTATAAAACCTCTAATAGCGTCGTTCAGAGGGTTTAGTGTGATTGCTCCATCGATATCCTGAACGGTCAGCCCTGCATACGGTGCAATACCTGGAGCTTAGTTGATTTTTTCTAATTACTGTTCCGTTTTCGCCTTTTTTAAGATAAAATACCTATTGAGGTACTATAATGTTCGAAAGAATCACGAGAAATCCTGATATCCTGAACGGGCAGCCCTGTATTCGGAATCTACGCATTTCCGTTAAACGGGTACTGGAAATAATGGCTCTGTACGGAGACCGTGAAGAGCTTTTCAGGGAATACCCGGAGCTCGAAGAAGGTGACCTGAAAGAAGCCCTGGAATATGCCGCCGCGGTTCTGGAAGACAAGATCATCGATCTGAAGACGGCATGAAGTTGCTTCTCGACCAGGGGCTTGGCAGGATACCCGGACCCGCTTTGAGTCGCCGCCTCTCACGCCTCACCCAGTCGAAAACACCCAGGTTTCGTGCCTGGGGGTCGACGATTATTCCCACCTCGTAGACACTCTTGCCGGGCAGGCCTGTGTATTTGTCCGCGTAGGCCCGCTGCCGGATCTGCTTCAGGGTGTCCACGAAGAGGGACTTGCCGAAGCGCCGGGGCCGGGCGAGGAAATAGCGCATCCCGCCGGTGTGGGCCAGCTGATCCACATAATGGGTCTTGTCGACGTAGACCATTTCTTTTTCCATGATGATGGAAAGGGTCTGGATGCCGATAGGCAGGCGTTTTGGTGGGGCCGGTTTTTTCACAGCTTAATAATAGTCCAAAATCGTCGTGGGGAAAAGGATTCATAGTTCCGAGCTTTTTCGGCAGGGCTTTTGCTCGGGCGGACCCTTGAAGGGCAGATCAGGCGCAGATCAGGCGCTCTCCTTGAGTTTTCCCGTGAGGTACTTGTGCAGGATCATGGAGACCAGAGTCTGATAGGGAAGGCCTTCCTCCAGGGCTTTTATCTTGAGATTCCTCAGGTCTCTCTCGGATATTCTGATATTCATTCTTTTATCTTTTTTGAGGGTCCTTTTTGCGATATCGAGAGCTCTTTCTATATCCCTTCTCTTCTCGCCGACGACAGGCGTCCATTCCCCAATTTTCGAAGATATTTCTTTGTATATTTCCTGCTGGGAAATATGGTCTTCAGAAAAACCTCTTCTTTTTTCGCATCCTCCACGAACCTGCTTGACCGTCGAACTACAATGTCATACACTATAAAGGAAATGGTTTATTATGACCAGTCTATAAAGAAAGATATTAAAAAGGGCATCATTCCCGGAGAGATCGCCAGATTGTTTCATCACGCCTTTGTTTCTCTCGATGCCACCAAAGACCTGAATATCTTTGATGTGAAAAAACTTGTCACACATTCATCATTGAACTACTATCGCCTGCGCAAAGGTAAGTACAGGGCAATTTTTTACATGGAGGGGGATGATTTTTACGTTATTACAATTGGAAAAAGATCGGAGGTATATCAGAAATGGCAGTAGTATCCGTTAGACTAAACGAAGAAGAAGAAAAAATCCTGGATTATCTGAGCAGGTATTTCCATGAGGATAAATCCACCTTGTTTAAAAAATCTCTCTACGAAATGTACGAAGACATCCAGGACATCAAGTTCATAGATTCCTATATCGAAAAAAGCAAAAAAAAGAAGCCCCAATTCCTGACGGGAAAAGAACTGTTCGAGTGATCCCATCCGAAGGCCGGCCGGACCTTAAAGACGCCCGAAGGTCACCGTTGTCTCTTCATCGATGAGGAGGATCGGCTTTTTTTCAAGCGTTCCAGTGCGGAGGCCCGCCGTTTCGATGGACTGATACAAATTCTATTTCATCCGGACACAGGATCAGAATAACCGTGTGGTCTTTTATTCCGCGTACCAGACATCATTGTAGAAGTCAGAGCCGTTGTTGCCGCCTATAACCCATACTTTACCGTCAAAAACCACGGATGAATGACCCTGTCTTGCGCCAAAGGGTATGCCCGTACCTGCTTCGACCCAATCGACACCGTCGGTTGAATACCAGATGTTTTGGTGATACTCATAACCCGCGCCCATTCCGCCTAGTGTCCACATTTTATTGTCATAAACAACAGCGCTGTGTTCAAATACCTGGCCTGAAAAAGGCTCGCTTATACCCACAGCCTGGGTCCAACTGTCCCCGTCAAGGGAATAATACACCCCGTTGGTTATGCCTGAATAACCGCCCAGCAACCATAAATATCCGTCATATTCCAAAGTTACCGCAAGGCCCCTGTCTGAAAAAGCAGGATCTAAATTCACCCCTTCCCAGATAGCACCGTCGCTCGAAGAATGAATATCATTTTCAAAACCGTCAAAGGACCCTAGGACCCACATTTTGTCGTTAAAAACAAAACAGGACGCCCCGTTGGCCTCTCCGAATGCGGCGTCGGAAGTCGCTTCCGTCCAGTTAACACCGTTTTCAGAATACCACACATCCGTTAAAAGCGGCCACTCCTGCCAGCTTCCGGCAGTTTTCTTCCTGCCGCCTATGACCCAGATTTTATTGTCAAATACCACACTTCCGTGGTTATGCCTTTTGCCGAATGCCGCATTTGTTGTGGCGCAGACCCATTCTGTACCGTTTTCAGAATACCACACATCATTAAAATCATAATCATTCGCGACATCTCCGTTGGTGCCGCCTATGACCCAGATTTTATTGTCAAATACGACCGATGAATGATCTCCCCTACTCTCAAATGAAGCGCCCGTAGATGCCTGAACCCAGTCAGTCAGCGTATCTTCCGATGCGCCATTAGTATTGCACGATGAAAGCAGCATAAATACAGATAAAAATACAATTAGAAAAAATACTGTTTTTTTCATAATACACTCCCTTTTCTTCATTCCATTATAAACCTGAATCCTTGAAAAATGAAGAAACATAAAACATTATTAAACAACTCCGCGTCGTCGATCACCTCCTGCTCCACCCCCAGGCCGTGAATTCCGATGAGACCAGCAAAACCGCTTTCTGAAAAAATCTAAAAACTGAAATGGTTAGTTGAAAAATCACGACGGTTCAGACATACTAATGAGTGGAGGAAACAATGATCGGAGCATTGGAAAAGATAAAGACAAATGGAATATCCATCTCGGAACAAGAAATCCTTCGTGTAGCCAAAAAATATCAGATCAAAAAAATTGAAGTCTTCGGCTCGGTATTAAGGCCGGACTTTAGTTCCGAAAGTGATATTGATTTGCTAATAAGCTTCTATGAGAACGCGGAAATAAGCTTGTTCGACCTCATGGATCTGGAATCGGAACTGTCGGATCTTTTTAAAAGGAATGTCGATATTATTGAACCGACCGCGTTGAAGAATCCAATTCGCAAAAAAAATATCCTGTCCTCGAGTGAATTGATATATGCCGCATAACGATCGTGATTGTTCTTATCTGGTTGATATGCTTGACTGTTGTACAGACATAGTCAGTTTTACTTCCGGTATCACTCTCCAACAATTCGAATCGGACAAAATGAGAAAACTTGCAACGGAAAGACAGCTTGAAACACTTGGAGAAGCCGCCAATCATGTTTCTCCGGGTAAGCAGCAGGAATGGGCTGAAATCGATTGGAAACGCATAATCGGTTTAAGAAACAAACTCGCTCATGATTATGGAGAAATTCTTGCAAAACGAGTCTGGTTGATATCCAGACAGAATATACCGGAGCTTGCTACTAATTTGAAAAAGGTCCTAAGTGAGAATTGTCCGGATTATTCCGGTCAGAGATGTTAGAAACGCCAGGGCTACCGGTTAATGCTGTACATTAGGGCTGATAGATAATATCTAACCTGGTCCGTAGGCACCCTCACCCCACGGCGTCGATCACCTCCTGCTCCACCCCCCGACCGTGACTTCCGATGAGCGCGGCCAGTTCGTCGAAATGTCCCGGACGCAGCTGCGCGAGCCGGGCAAGGCTCCCCTCCGAGAGGGGGTAGCCGTACTCAACGTAGCGGAGGTAGGTCTTCGCGTCCATGTGCCAGGGGAGGAGGGGGCCGGTGAGGAGTTTTTCCGCCTCCTGAAAAATCAAGAGTCCGTCGGGATCAAGGTCTCCGAAGTAATGGAGCTCGATCCCCGAATGTTCGACCCGCCGGATCAGAGCCGTCGCAGACGGATTCAGGTGCCCGCCCCCATACAGCAGCCCGGCAAAACCGCAGTCCGCCGCCGGCAGGGTCATGAAGGTCTCCTTGTTTTCAACAATAAGGACCGGCCGGTCCGCCGACAGCAGGGCTATCCGATCAACAAGCTCCGGACCAAGAAATACAGACTCCCCCTTCAGTTTCCAGGCCTGCCCGTCGGACATCACCAGCTCCAGGTAGCCCCTCAGCCCGGCCTGTGGATAGTTCCGGGCCAACCCGAAACGGGTCGAGAGCCTCTCCCCCGCCGCGGCCATGGCGAGACGATCCGCCTCGGGCAAAAGGGCCTCGAGCCGCTTGGAATCCCGGTAGAGACGGACGCTCAAGGCGCGGATGGGCAGTTCGGCGATCATCCCGCGATCGGCCTTCAACAATGTGAGGAGGTCCCGCAGCTTCTCCGGTTCGCCGCAGGGCGTCGGGATAAAAGCCTCCAGTCGACCCTGCAGATGCTCCAGGAGGTTGGGGAGAAAATCGGCTGAAAGCGAGCTCGACGGTGGTGAGGTGGCTTTGGACGAAGCAGACAGGTGCGAGACAGCCGGAGGAGCCCCCCCCGAATGAGCAGCCTCTGGGGGCCCCACTTCTCGACGAAAAACGTCGAGCAGGCCCAGGGACTCCTCGCGCTGCTGTTCGGGGGTGGGCAGGTCCAGGAGTTCGTGGAGGCGGCGGGGGTCTTCGAGGTAGAGGGCTTCGATCCGGTCGCCTCGGCGGTGGCGGGCCCATCGGATGGAGAGGACCCCTTTTTTTTCAAGATCCTCCGCGGCGGAAATGAAGTCGTCCTTGATCCGCGGGTCCCTTTCGATTTCGGGAAAAATCCGCTGCCAGCCGCCTTTTCGCAGGGCCCGGCCGCCCCTCACCTGGGCGGAGGAGGGGTAGTCTTCCTGAAAACGCCGGAGAATCTCCTTTTCCATATCCATCATTGGGGCACGCGGACCTCCCGCAGGGGTTCGTCCTGTACGAACTCGCGGGCGTAAGCCCGGTAGTTGTGGCGAAAAATGAGGTTCACCTGGTCCGAATAGGGCGCGATGGTCTCGATTTTTTCCGTGGGTACGGCGGTGACCACCTGCATTCCGAGGCGTCTGAAAAAAGTCAGAGCCGTGCCGATGCGGGTGTCGTCCATTTTGTTGAAGGCCTCGTCGAAGAGGGCCAGGCGGATCGCTCCCTCCTCCTCCTTGAAAAATCGGAAAAAACTCGCCCCCAAGGCAACGTAATAGGGAGTCTGGGCTTCGCCGCCGGATTTTTCCCGGAGTACCCGGGAGAGGTTGGACTCATGGGGCTTGCCCGTTTCTTTATCAATACTGCCCATGTGGCGTATCCGGATGTCGTAGGTGAAGTAGGTCCGGTAGTCGCAGATTTCCCGGACCCGTGGGGAATCGAGGGGGTTGGTGAGGATTTCCTGAAAAAGCCCCTCGATACTCCGTCGTTCCTCCGCGGAGGTGAGATTTTCGAAGAGGGTATCCTTGTACTCTTCGACCTTCATGGCGGTGCGAAAGACATCGAGGATCTGTCGTTTTTCCGGGCGTTCGCGGATGGAAAAGGCGTACTGGTCCTCGCCGAAGGAGATCTCCTTGAGGGTGTGGTTGATCTCGGAAAAACTCTCCCGCGCGTCGTTGATGTACTCGTTCATCCTGGCGACGAAGTGCTCCTTGAATTGCCTCTCCGCCTCGCGTCGGGCGCGGCTGATTTTTTCCCGGTAGGCGGGCAGCTCAGTGTCACGGTAGCGCACGAGCAGATCGATATAGGGCTTCGAGGCTTCCGCCAGCTCGTCCAGCATGAGGCGATAGTCGCGGTTGAAGCGGTTCTTCAGCTTCAGGAGCTCCCCCGCCGCCTTTTCAAGGCGGGTCTCCAGGCCCTTGCGGGCGCCCTCGGAGTTGGCGAGGGCCTTCTGAAGCTCTCCGAAGGAGGGGCCGTCCCCTCCCCCGCGGCGGCCTC
>CAZJIN010000043.1:0-10375 GCA_964545955.1 uncultured Sediminispirochaeta sp. | reverse complement strand
ATCGCAATGAGAGTCGGTCCGGTGGGAATGGATCTGCATGTACTTTCTTTTTTCATATACCTGAACCCGGGAACTCTCCTCGGGATAGCCGGGGCTATCCATCTCTTCAGGAGCCTGTAACAATGGATCCCTTCATACTCGCTTCCACATCTCCACGGCGTCGCGAACTCCTCGAATTTCTGAAGATTCCCTTTGAAGTGATACCTTCCTCCGGTGAAGAGGTGTTTGATTCCTCCCCCCCCTTTGACCAGGCGGTTTTTCTGGCTGAGATGAAGGTTAAAAGTGTACTTCTGGATCACCCGGAACTGGAGGAGCGTCTCATTCTCGGGGCGGACACCGTACTCGATGTCGACGGAGGTCTTATCGGAAAAGCCCCCGACAGGTCCACCGCCGAAGCTTATCTTGAACTGATCTCCGGCCGTACCCACCGGGTAATTACCGCTCTGAGCCTCTGGAATGGAAACACAAAAAAGTTCCTCAACCGTGCACAGATTACCGATATCACGGTGGCGACCATGAAACCCTTTGAAATAGAATGGTACCTGAACACGGGAGAGTGGAGGGGAGCCGCCGGGGCCTACCGCATCCAGGGAAAGGGCGGACTCTTCGTTGAGAAGATCGAAGGATGTTTCTACAATGTAGTGGGGTTGCCAATTCACCTGTTTTATGGCATGTTACAGTCTCAGGGATTTTCCCTTTCGGAAACTCTCTGAAATAATCTTCCACCTTATCAAGGTGAGAAATATGTGAAGGAAAAGACGGGGAGACTCCCGCATTGTATGTGCGGTCCTGTCTATTTTGAAGGAGGAGACGATTGTCCGTAGTAACAATGAAAAGCCTGCTTGAATCAGGCGTACATTTTGGTCATCAGACCAAACGTTGGGATCCACGCATGAAGAAGTACATCTTCGCAGAGAGAAACGGGATCCACATTATCGACTTGCAGAAGACCATCGGTTCAATAAAAGAAGCCTATGATCTCGTGCGGGAACAGGTGAAGGGTGGTAAATCCATCCTGTTCGTTGGAACCAAAAAACAGGCCCAACAGGCGATTGAACGGGAAGCACAGCGATGCGGTATGTTTTTTGTAAGCAACCGCTGGCTCGGCGGAATGCTTACCAACTATTCAACTATTAAAAAATCAATTCATAGACTCAAAAAGATCGACAAGATGGAGGTGGACGGCACCTTCGAAAGTCTTACAAAAAAAGAAGTATCCCGTCTGAATAAAGAAAGGGCACGGCTCGAGAAGAACCTCGGCGGTATCAAAGAAATGAAGGAACTTCCCGGCGCGATCTTCATAATCGACACACGGAAGGAAGCTATTGCCGTGGCTGAAGCCAAAAGAATGGGTATTCCCATCGTTGCGGTAGTGGATACGAACTGCAATCCCAGTGATATCGATTATCCGATCCCCGGCAATGACGACGCGATCAGGGCGATTTCCCTGTTCACCAAAATGGTTGCCGACGCGGTGATCGACGCGGACAACGAAATCGGTATCCAGATCATTGAAACCCTCCAGGATGAGGAAGAGACCGAACAATCCGACGCGGGCAAGGCCGAAGAGGAGGAGGAAGTTACCTCCTTTGATAATTTTGAGACGGCCAGTGTTGGAGAGGTGATCAAAGACGGCGAAACCGAAGATACCGCCGAATTCACCGCCGACGACTACACCAAGGAAGAGGCCGCCGCGGAAGAAAAGGCAAAGCAGAAGGAAGCTGCCGCGGAAGAACCCCTTGCTCCTGAAGCTGCAAAGGTTGTCGATGAAGAGAAACTCTACGAGGAATAAGGAGGAGAACGTGGAAATTAAAGCTGCAGATGTAAAAAAGCTACGTGAAAAAACCGGCGCGGGAATGCTGGATTGTAAAAAAGCCCTCACCGATGCCGGGGGAGATTTTTCCGGAGCTGAAAAAATATTGAAGGAACTCGGTCTCGCCGCAGCCGCGAAGAGAAGCGGCAGGGCAACAAATGAAGGTCGAATTTTTACCAAGGTGGGGTCATCCCTGGCGACCGTCGTGGAAATCGCATGTGAGACCGATTTTGTGGCACGTAACCAGGACTTTATCGCCCTTGGAGAAGATATTGCCCAAACAATCATTGCAAAGAACCTGACTGAAAAGACCGATGAACTCAACAACAAGGTCAAAGAGGCGATCAGCACCATCAAAGAAAATATGGACCTCAAAAGGTTCAAAACCATGGCTGTCGCGGAAGATGAACTGGTCAGTGAATACGTCCACGGCGAAGGCGCAATCGGTGTACTGGTAAAACTCAAAGCCGATAAAGCCTCCGTCCTTCAGAACGACGCGGTCAAAGAATTCTCCTTCGACTGTGCTCTTCATTTGGCCGCTTTCAATCCACTTTTTCTTAACAGGGACAGTGTGGAAGAATCCTACAAACAGGAACAGGAACAGATCTTCCGCAAACAAGCCGAAAGCCTTGGAAAACCCGAGAAGGTGATGGAAGGAATAGTCAAGGGCAAAATGAACAAGCATTTTTCAGAAATCTGCTTCCTTGACCAGGGCTTTGTAAAGGAAGAGAAAAAAAGCGTAGCCGCAAAGATGAAGGAAGTTGCCGGTGCTGCCGGCGGAAAGCTGGATATCGTTGATTTCGTGTACTATAAAGTCGGCGACGATTCATAGAAGAGAATGACCGCCCACAGTTCTACCGGGGGCGGTCTTTTTTTTAGAAGGAGTTTGAGTATATGCAGGAAGCTACAATAAAAGATGCCAAAGAGAGAATGAAGAAAAGCGTAGCCAATCTTGAAGAGGAGTTCAACTCCATGCGCACGGGAAGGGCATCGGCGGGTCTCTTCGAACGAATCAAGATAGACTACTACGGTCAGTCGACCCCCCTGAACCAGGCCGCGACTATTTCAGTACCTGAAGCGCGACTGGTGGTAATCCAACCGTGGGACAAGAGTCTCCTGATGGAAATTGAAAAGGCGATTCAGAAATCCGAGCTCTCGGTCAATCCCTCCAACGACGGGAAGGTCATCCGCATCCAGATCCCCCCTCTCACCGAAGAACGGAGAAAGGACCTGGTCAAATTCGCCAAAAACACCGCTGAACAGGGTAAGGTAGCCATCCGCAATATCCGAAGGGATGCGAATGACGATCTGAAGAAGTTCATGAAAGATGGCGATATCAGTGAAGATGATGAAAAGCGCGCTGTTGATGAGATTCAAAAACTCACCGACACTTATATCGAAGAGATGACAGCCCTCCTTGAATCGAAAGAAAAGGAGATAATGGAAGTATAGTGGCTGACCCTTCGACGCACATCCCCTCACATATCGGTATCATCATGGATGGAAACGGACGATGGGCCGAAATCAGGAAAAAACCAAGGACCTTCGGGCATAAAAACGGTATCACCGCCGCCAAGCGCATCATGAAGGCGGCTATCCCCCTTGGAATTCAATACATCACCCTTTACACGTTCTCCACTGAAAACTGGTCGCGCCCCAAAAGAGAGGTAAATTTTCTGATGCGCCTCCTGATAAATCACATGCGCAAAGAGGCGGATTTTTACCACTCCAACGAGATAAAGGTCCTCCACACGGGCACCCTCGAAGGGCTACCAAAAGATGTGCAGAAGGAGTTGATCAAGGTCCAGGAAAATACAAAACATTACAACAAGATCACCGCAATCCTGGCCATCAACTACGGGGGGAGAGATGAGATCGTCCGCGCGGTCAACGCATGGTCCGATTCACGACAGAACGCTACTGAAAGCCCCTGTACCATCGATGTACTCTCAGGGTATATGGATAATCCCCAGGTACCGGATCCCGACCTGATCATCAGGACCGCTGGGGAAATGCGTCTGAGCAATTTTCTTCTCTGGGAGTGCGCCTATTCCGAGTTCTACTATTCGAAGAAACTCTGGCCTGACTGGGATGAGCAGGATCTTCAAGAGGCACTCTCAGACTATGGAAACCGACAGAGAAAATTTGGCGGCAGCCATGGGTAATTTTACACAGCGTCTCCTGCTTTTCCTGTTTGGACTTCCCCTTCTCCTTTTTCTTATTGTTTTTTTTGACCAATACGGCCATTCGGGCTGGGCGATTTTGATTGCCCTCTTCACCTTTCTGGCGGGCTACGAGTCACTGAAACTCTTCATTCCGGACTATCCCCGCCCTCGTCATCACCTCGTCGCCCTTCTGGCCATGCTTCTTCCCGTGACCACCTATATGGAGTTCCAGTTTTTTCCCGGGCTGAGGCTGGTTCTTCCCGCCCTCGGCCTGGCGATAACGGGTATTCTGACCGTTGAGCTGGTCCACTGGGACAGGAAGGATCCGGAAATGTTTACCCGCCGAAGCCTCGCGGTCCTTGGGGTCCTTATCTACCCGGGTATTCTCATGATCTACCCCATGCGTTTTATAAGCTTTCAGCACACTACCGCTACTATACTACTTTTTTTGTTGCTCAATTTCGGGAATGATACCTTCGCCTATATTTTCGGAATGCTTTTCGGAAAAAACTCGAAGAAAATAGTTCCCGTCAGTCCTAAAAAAACCCGAATAGGCTTTATAGGCGGCTTCGCTGGAGCCCTTATCGTAGGAGGGACCTTCTATCTCATCTATCCCGACCTCTTTAAAGAACCTTTTTTCTTTCAAATACCCTTCTTCCTTTTGATTGCCCTGTGTGCCGACATCGGCGACCTGGTGGAGTCGGCCTTCAAACGTGGTGCGGCAAAGAAGGATTCGGGGAAACTCATGCCCGGAAGAGGCGGTCTCCTGGATTCCCTGGACTCCCTTCTTTTCAGCGCTCCCTTTTTCTATTATATTGGTACAATACTACTAAACTAGGATCAACTTCATGAAAGCAAAACGTGTGATCATTCTCGGTGCCACCGGTTCGATCGGTGAAAGCAGTTTCGACGTGATCAGAAACCTCGGTGAGGGCTATCGAATCACAGGCCTTACATGCCACTCCAGGGTCGACAGACTCCTCAGTCTCGGTCGGGAATTTGGGGTGACCAATCTCGCGGTGACCGGGACCGAAGAAAACCTTGCCGGAATAAAATGGTCGGGCCCGGAGGCGGTACGAAACCTACTTTATGAAACGGAAGCCGACATTGTGATCAACGGGATCGCAGGTTCCGCGGGACTTATGCCATCGGTCTGGACCCTGGAAACCGGGAAGGACCTTGCCCTGGCCAACAAGGAAACCATCGTGATAGCCGGTCCGCTGATTATGTCCCTGGCGGATTCAATGAAGAAACAGATCATCCCAGTCGATTCGGAGCATTCGGCAATTTTTCACCTCCTCAATCGGACCAACCGGGGGGAGCTCGAAAAGGTGGTGATCACCGCTTCCGGCGGCGCGTTTCGTTCCACCCCGCTGGAGAAATTCCCCGAACTCAGCCTTCAGGACGCCCTTACTCACCCCACCTGGGATATGGGAACGAAAATCACCATAGATTCTGCGACCATGGCAAACAAAGGTCTGGAAGTCATAGAAGCCCACTACCTCTTCGATCTGGAACCGGACCGAATTTCAATTCTTATCCACCCCCAAAGTTCCATTCACTCCCTGGTGCGAACCGTCGAAGGTTCCTACTATGCGCAAATCAGCTTCCCGGATATGAGAATACCTATTCAGAATGCCCTCACCTACCCCCATATCACAGAGTCTCCCTTCGGAAAAATTGACTTCACCACAGGCAGTTTCACCTTTTTCGAAGTCGACTACAAAAGATACCCCGTAGTGCCCCTGGCCTACGAGGCGATCAGACAGGGGGGCGCTTATCCCGCCGCCTTCAACGCGGCAAATGAGGCTGCGGTTGCCGCGTTTCAACGGGAAGAGATAAGCTTTGTGGATATCGCCCCTGTTGTTCAACAGACGCTGCAGGAAGATTGGTCAACGCCGTTTTCCTCCTTTGAGTCGGCCCTCCTTCTCCACGGACAGGCATGGGAACACAGCATGAAAGTAATCAAAGAAATAACGGAGTCTCGCGGATGATAGTAACCATAATTCTGGGTATTCTCGGCCTCGGTATAGTCGTATTCGTACATGAGCTTGGCCATTTTATCGTTGCAAAGGCCTCCGGTATTACGGTGGAGGCTTTTTCCCTGGGCTGGGGCAAGGTCCTTTTTTCCCGCACGTGGAAGGGCACTGATTATAGAATCAGTATGCTCCCCGTGGGAGGCTACTGTAAAATGAAGGGAGAAGAGCTCTTCAAAAAGGCGCTTTCCGAGAAATCCGAGCGCATCCCCGACGAGGAGGGTTCCCTTTTTTCCGTTCCTGTATGGAAACGACTGCTCACCTACGCCGCGGGACCGCTGTTCAATTTTCTCTTTGCGGTTCTGGTGCTTTCGGTTATTTGGTTCAATGGCTTTACCATCCACACCTTTGAAAATAAAATCATCATGCTCTCGGAGTACCCCCAGGTCTTCGAAAATCGAAATTTTCCCGCCGATGAAGCCGGCTTGAGAACCGGAGATCGTATCATCAGTGTCGGTGGGACTCCAATAGACACCTACTCCGATATTCAGCAGATTATCGCCCAGTCACCCAGGGAACCGCTGTCCATCACCGTCTCCCGGAACAGTACTACCGTCAATTCCACCATCATTCCCGAGCTTGATCGCGATACCGGAGCGGGACGAATCGGTGTGGCCGCCTGGATCTATCCGGTGGTAGGATCGGTGCAGGATGACGGCAGTGCCGCTGCCGCGGGTCTCAAGACCGGTGACCGGATAGCTGAAGTGAACGGAGAAAAGATTTCCCACTCCATAGACCTCTACGCAGTGGTTGCCGAGGGTCCTTCGAAGCTTGATATTACCTTTCTCAGGAATGGAGAAAAAAAGACCACCGTACTCGTACCTTTTTATGATGAAGGAGAGATCGCGGATATTGGACTCAGTTTTCGGGGAATCACCAGCACGAGCCCTCGACTGAATCCCCTACAGGCCCTTGCAAAGGGCGCGGAGGAGGCGATTCAGACCTTCACCCTGACCATCAAGGGTATCGCCCTGCTTTTTTCAGGTGTCAATGTACAGAAAGCGGTATCCGGACCGGTGAGAATCACCTATATGGTCGGTGAAATCGCCACCCAGGGTTTTGCCCGGGGAATCGGGAGCGGGTTTTTCACCCTGTTCCGCTTTCTGAGCTTCCTGAGTGTAGCCCTCTGTTTCGGGAATCTTCTTCCGATACCCGCCCTCGACGGAGGGCTGATCGTTCTGTCCCTTGTCGAAATGGTTAAGGGTACCAATGTAAGTCCCCGAACCTTTTACAGGTATCAGACGGTGGGGTTTTTGATTATTCTGACTATACTTTTTCTCACCACCTTCAGCGATATTTCGTATCTTTTTTCCAGATAGAGGAGATTGGCCCAAGATGCAGCGCAAGATCACCTGCCATTGCGGCAATATTGTTGAGTACAGTTTTCCAGAGAGGATCGATATATCACAGAGCCCCGAATTCATATCACAGATACTGGAAAACACCTTTCTTCAAATCACCTGTGGTTCCTGCGGTGAGGTGCTCAAACCCGATTTACCCATGATTTTCAACAATGTGGATACACCTTTGGGAGAACTCTGTATCGAATACATTCCCGAACTCGAACGTACCAGCTATCTCATTGGAAATTTAGATACCTCCTGTGAAAGAATCGTGATAGGATATCCAGAGCTGCGTGAGAAATTTATGATATTCAATCACAAGATGGATGACCGTGCCGTTGAGATCCTCAAATTTTTCCTTCTTGAAAAGGCCGAAAGCCAGGACAACGTCACTATTCTATTGCAGGATATCGACAGGGAACAGCTCTCCTTTTACCTCTACGGATTGAAGGAAGGGGAAGTCGGACTCAGTAGAGTTCCCCTCTCCCTGTACGAAAAGGTGAATTCCACGTATGATGAACGAGTGAAGAATGATGAGGTGTACCGACAGATATCTCAGCCTCCTTACATTTCAATAAATAAAATCTCCTTGGAGGAGGAAGCGTGAAAACCACACATACAATGCTGGTAACGGCACTCTTTTTCCTTGTATTTTTTCTTGTCATGACGGCGATCCTTCCAGCGCAACAGCGGGTGCTCATCAGTACCGGCCATACCCGAACGATCAACGACACCATCTTGCAGTCTGAGAAGGACCTAGTCTTTTCCGCCGGTGACGACGGCACCCTGCGAGTCTGGGATGCGGAAAGACTTGACGATGAAAGGGGCAAGATGCTGCACAAGCTGCAGATTTCCCATCTCCCGATCGTGAAGATCGCCGTGCACCCGACGAAGGAACAGGTGGCCCTTATTGAAACCGACCGCATCAATACTTTTCACCTCAGTGTATGGAACTACCAAACCGGAGAGAAGGTTTTCTCCCATAAAATAGATGAAATACCCCTATTTGTTCAGTTTTCCCCCATGGGCACCTACCTCATTTACGGCAAAACAGACTGGAAAAGCCTCACCTTTCTCAATTCACGGACCGGGGGCATAGAACCCGTACTCGACACGGGATTCGGAATTGTTTCGGATGTGTTTCTCTCATCCTCCGAGAAAACCCTTCTCACTTACAGCCCTTCCGGGATGTTGAGATACTGGGACCTTGAGGCGGGGGTGGAAAAAACATCCTTTTCCACGGTGGGAGATCTTATCAATATTCAATTCGCGAAGAACGGGGTGTTCATGGTCGGAACCAGGGGCAGGTATGTATACCTGGTCAACCTGGTGAACGGTTCGGTGGAAGCCCGAGAACAGTTTGAGTTTCTCCGCGGTCAGTACCTTGACGATACGACGAACAGACTTGCGATATACTTCACCGAGAATAGCCGTCCCCGTTTTCAGACCTTCAATATCGAAAGGAACAGCTCCGGCTGGTCCCTTACTCCGATTCATAGAAGCACCGGTGCCCCTGATTTCGCCTCGCCACCCCTTGTCCTTAAGGGATCAAGGATCCTCTTCACCCGTGAGAACGGGGATATGTATACCAGCTCAATCTTCTCTTCCGGTGAATCGGTTTTCTCCAGTTCGATTCTCCTCAGGGTGAGCGACCTGGCCTTCTCCGATGATTCTGTTCTTCTGGCTGGACATAACTACATCCTCAAACTCACTTCAGAAGTCTTTGGGGATTTTTATCCGAAGGAAGGATCGACGAGGGGACTTCAGTTCCAGACCGAAAGGTTCGAAAACCCCATACGGGGAGAAACCGGAATCATCTCCATTGACAGTCGTAGGTTTCTGATCTATCCAAAGGGTAATTCAAGCCGGGAACTCTACCTCTTCAACAATGGATTTTTCCAGGAGCTTGAAGGCCTTAGCATCGGACCGATTCAATCGTCAGTCATCTATGGAAACGAAGTGCTCTTACTCGAAAAAAGCGGCACCCTCAGGCTTATCGATCCACTCACGGGGCAGGAGAGTTTTTCCTACTCCTCCTTCGGTCTTCAATCGGCGGTACAAGCCTTTCAGAACAAAATAATCCTGGCACGTAATCAAACTGAACTAATCAATACGACCCTCCTTTCCATCGATCCCCGTACCAGTGAGACCGTCCCTATCCCCGACAGGAACCTTCTCACCTTTCATCTTGCCTATGATGATATCACCCGATCTCTTTACAGCCTTGGCTTTGAAAATCGCCGGGGTTCCATCAGGACCGTCCTGAAACAACACCAGGGTTCGACCTACAACCGTGTATCAACCCTTCTCAGTTACCCGGGAGAAGACAATGGCGCAACTCTCGCGGTGGACCCGGGGACTTCAAAGGTTTTTACCTCCCTGGGCTACGGTGATGTGCATATGTTTCACTGGAACGGATTCAGCACCATGGAAAGAGTCGACCATATTCCACGAACACTCTATGTCCACGAGGGGAATCTCTATTCTCTGAACGGAGATTCCTCTATCTCCATCTGGAATGTAACCGATGGAAACCTGCGCATGACGTTAAATATTTTTAATGATTTGAGCTGGAGTCTCAGGTTCGCCGACGGTTCATTCTACTCCACCGATAAAGCGAAGCGTTGGATCCACACCGTCGAATAGACATTGGAAGTTGGGGGTCAGTCGTGGGAAGGGTTCTTTGCGACCTTCCCCACCGCATCAGATACGGCACGGTGCACCATATCACCGTATTCGGTATTCTGAAGTGAATGGGCATACAAAGTTCCCATCAGGGAAACACGGTACATCGGCTTTAGATTGTTCAGTGCAAGGGCCGCCATATCCAATACGCACTCCTCGCATTTACATATCTCCCGATTTTCATCAAGGCTGAGCTGACGCTCCAGTTCTTCGAGGACCATCCGTTCAGCTTCGTTTACCAACAACTCAAAATTGTAATTTTCACGAATACCCATCAGGTTTACTCCATCTACTCAATTTTTACGCCCATTAGTTTCTTCGACTTGTGAACAT
>CAZJIN010000042.1:0-10468 GCA_964545955.1 uncultured Sediminispirochaeta sp. | reverse complement strand
ACTCTCCGCCGAACTCCGCTATCACCCCTTGAAAGAGGGCACCATCGACATGGGGGACGGACTGTTTATCACTACCAAGTACCTAAACCACCCTATCCTCTGTCTTGGCTATCGTTTCGAATACAAGGGAAAAACCTTCTGCACCGCCTATGACCACGAGCCCTTCCGCAACGTATTTCCCACCGATCCCGAACAGCCCGGCTACGATCCAGAAGCTGCCGCGGAGGGTGAAGCCGCGGCCCGGGAAGAGAATGAAAAGGTCCTCCGCTTTTATCAAAACGCGGATCTTCTCATCCATGACAGTCAGTACACCCTCGAAGAATACCGCTCTTCCAAACTGGGTTGGGGGCATAGCTCTTTCGAGACGGCTATCAACAACGCCCACAAGGCGGGGGTCAAACACCTCCTGCTCTTCCACCACGATCCAAACCGTACCGACGAGCAGCTGGAAAAACTCGTCCGGGGCTACCGCAAACGGATCGCCGGCAAAAGCAGCATGAAAATCGACATTGCCCGGGAAGGGATGGAGTACACCCTCTAAATGAACCTCTCGGAAAAACTCAACACTCTCTCCAGATACCCCGTCTTCTCCTCCCTCCCCCGGGAGGAGAGGGATTTTCTTGCCCGCAAGGGTGAAGAACTCCGCCTCAGCTTCCAGGATCTGAAACAACTCGGCGACATCGCCGCGGACCTGGTCATGTGGGACGGCCCCCGTCTCACCGATCTCTGGGACGAAGGGGACACTGAAAAGCTTAGGGGTAAAAACCGGACCCGCGTCATCCTCGACCGGGTGAGACATCGCTACGAGGATCTCCGCGCCGGCCCGCCGGACTACTCGGAATTCCATGGTGGCCCGGCCGCCGTCCATCCCCTGCAGTATGTGGCTGTGGAAAGCGACGACACAATCCTCGGCACCTGCCCCGTAGCGGGGGAAAAGACCCGCTGCTGCAAGCTCCAGACCCTCGACGCGGTACAGCAGTGCGGCTTCGCCTGTAGCTACTGTAGTATTCAGTCCTTTTACGATGAGGGTCGGGTCTATTTTATAAAAAATCTCGGTCGAAAACTCCGGGACCTGCAACTCGATCCCGACAGGATTTACCACATCGGTACCGGCCAGTCTTCAGACTCCTTGATGTGGGGCAATCGCGAGGGCCTCCTCGACCAGCTCTTTGGATTTGCCCGGGCAAATCCAAACATCGTCCTCGAGTTGAAGACCAAGTCCTCCAATGTCGCCTACCTCCTCGAAAACCCCGTCCCCCCCAACGTGGTGATCACCTGGTCCCTCAATACACAGGTCATAGTAAAAAATGAGGAACACCTCACCGCGTCCCTGGAGGACCGCCTCGACGCCGCCCGCGCGGTAGCAGACAAAGGAGTCCTGGTGGGCTTCCACTTCCATCCGATAGTCCGCTACCGGGGCTGGGAAGAGGAGTACGCCGCGATCTACCGCTCCCTCCAGAATCACTTCAAGCCTGAACAGGTGGTGATGATCTCCCTTGGTACCCTTACCTTCATAAAACCGGTGATCCGCCTCCTGAGGTCGCAGCACTTCAAATCGAAGATCCTCCAAATGCCCCTCGCCGACGCCGCGGGCAAGCTCTCCTACCCCTTCGAGACCAAGCTGCAGCTCTTCACCCACGCCTATGAGAGTTTTTCTGATGCGTGGAAGGGGGAGGTTTTTTTCTACATGTGCATGGAAGATCCCCGGCTCTGGCAGCCCGTCTTCGGGCGGGAGTACCCCTCCAACGATGACTTCGAGGCGGATATGAAGAGACGGTATATGGAAAAAATCAGGCGGCGAGGGGTAGAAAAAGGTTGACAAAAGGTAACAAAAATTGTTACCTTTTGTATACTAACTTATGCAAATAATGAAGATCCTGCGTTCTACCTTAGAAACCCTCTCTGACAGTGAACACTACTTGCATGGAGTGAATGATTTTTACTCTCTATTCCCAGACCATAGTTATGCAGCTATAAAAGTACTGTTGAGCCGGGCCGTCAAAGAAGGCGTGCTGGTGCGTATATGTCGTGGTGTGTACCTTAACCCGCGGGTGGATTATCCGAGAGGGTTATTATTATATCATACTGCTGCAAAAGTGCGTGCCGGGGATTTCAATTATTTAAGTTTAGAGACCGTGCTGAGTGATGCCGGCGTGATTTCACAAGTTCCAATTGCGTGGGTTACCTTGATGAGCAGTGGACGGAGCTATATTGTGAATTGCGGTGATTTTGGGTCGATTGAGTTTATTCATACAAAAAAGTCCCCCGATGACATCGCGGATAAGCTGGTATATGACACTCGATGCAGTCTGTGGCGGGCTAAAGTAGGTTTGGCTTTGGAAGATATGCGTTCGACAGGTCGTTCACTGGATTTAATAGACTGGAGAGTGGTAGATGAGCTTATTTGATATGCTTGTAGACCAGGTATTAAAGGCTAATCAAGACCTGAGATCACTTCAGCCGGTCGTGGAAAAAGAAATACTGCACCACGACATTCTGCGGGAAATGGCGCAGGCCGGATTTTTACGTAAGCTGACCTTTATCGGCGGCACGTGTCTGCGGGATTGCTATGGATCTCCCAGATTGAGCGAAGACCTTGATTTTACCGGTGGAACCGGTTTCGAGCCCGATAAGCTGAGGGTCTTAGGTAGCACCTTAGAAGAGGCTATAACTAGACGTTACGGTTTAGAAGTACATGTAAGCGATCCGCAGCAGGCGGAAGGAGATACAAAAACCTGGAAAGTAAAGATTATTACCCGTCCCGAACACTCGCATCTTCCCTCTCAACGCATTCACATTGATGTATGCGCAGTTTCCAGTTTTGAAACTCAGCCGGTGATGGTGAAAAACCATTACGGAGTCACCTTTGATACTTCTGGTCTAATACTTCAGGCAGAGACTCGGGAGGAGATTTTTGCCGACAAGCTTGTAGCGTTTGCATTGCGACCGAATCGTATAAAGCAGAGAGACATCTGGGATATAATCTGGATGGACCAGAATACAGTGAAGTTGAGAACTGATTTAGTAAGGAAAAAAATAGACGAACGGGACGTAGACTATCAACAGTATATAGAAATGCTTTCAGATAGAATTGAGGAGCTGCGGGCCGGGCATTCGAATTTTCTATTTGAAATTAAGAGATTTTTACCTGCGAGATCTGTAAAGGATACACTTGAACGCCCGGAATACTGGTCGGTCGTATTGTCTACTTTTGAAGAAATATATTCTCACATCAGCAGTCGGTTTTGATTATATGGAAGACTCTTGAGATTGCTGAGCCCCATTTGGGATAGAATAAAACCGCAAGTGATGCAGTTCCCGTTGAAGAGCTGCAGCTGCGCAAGCCAATCCGACAGGCGGCGGACCTGGATACCCTATATCAGTAACAGACTCGAGGTCCAGCAAATCCTGGTGTAAAATGGTATCGGTATGACTCCGTTTCCATCGCCGGTAGAAAGTGTCATTATTTTGCAGGAAGGGTTCGGGAAAACCACCCACACGCAGCATTCTTTCCAGGGCGTCCTCCGGAGCAATCTCGGCACCGGCGGTTCGAAGCTCAGTATAAGAATCGCTGATTTCGCTGATTTAAAAAATTTTCTTGAACTCCTTCCGTAATCGACCTACAATTAACCATCAGTTCGGCCATCGCCGGCGTTCGTTCACCCTGGGCTTTTCTGTAATATTGGAGATGGGGTGCCGTCAATACTGTAAGTCGTCAATACTGTAAATGGAGGTGGATCCATGGAAAAAAAAGCCCTGAGAGGTCATATCCTGGTCGGTCTGATCTTCGTACTTCTATCCGCCTGCACAACTACGGGGGATAGCGCAAAGGCCGCTCCGGAGCCTCCCGAGGTCCCTCGAATCGCGGTTATTCTTCCCATTGCCGACGACCCCGAAGACCCGATGGCCTCGGATGTCATGATCGGTATCAACCGTCTCGCACGGGAGTTCAACGGTACCATCCACGGTCGGGAGGAAACTGTTGATTTCGGGACTGAAGCAGATTTTACCATCCTCGTCACCGAGGGGCTGGATAATTCCCATTCCAATGTTGATGCCCTTACGGAGAAGATTCGCGACTTCGCGCCCGGCCGTTACGACCTGGTCTTCGGAGCCGGGTATCACTATAGGGAGCCGTTGAGGCTTATCGCCGGAGAAGAACCGGGTACTTTGTTTGTCGCCGTTGATAATTACGACGAAGCCGGCGCGGACAGCAATTACCTCATCCTCCAGTTCACTACCTCCAGGGCTTCTTTCCTGGCCGGCGCGGTCGCCGCCGAACGTTTTCCCGGGGAAAAACTCGGCTTCATCGGGGGGATGGACATTCCCTTTATCAACGAAGAGTTCCGGGACGGCTTTCTGTCAGGGGTCGAGTACATGGACAGCCGCAGGGGAGTACGGACAGAAGTCATGGTCGATTATATCGGCAACTTCGGGGACTACGACGGGGGATACGATGCGGCCTTCACTATGTTTGACGGGGGAGTGAAATGTATCTACCAGGCTGCCGGCACTTCCGGTATCGGCGTTCTGGATGCAGCGAGGGATCGTGGCCTCCAGGCGATAGGCGTGGATACCGACCAGGGACTCGAAAGGGCCCTCGATGAGGAGCCTTATCGTCATATTCTGACCTCGACGGTTAAGAAATGGGGAAACGGAGTATATCTCGTGGGAAAGGAGTACCTCACCGAAGGCATTCTGCCCGAAGGTACCCAGGTCGTGGGATTGGCCGAGGACTGTACGGATCTGGCAATAAACCCCTACAACACCCCTATCCTCGCTGACCAGCTCGACACCATCGAAGAGCTGAAGTCCCTGTTCATCGCAGGGGAAGACCCCTATTCTGCTTCTCTCGCCTCATCAGATAGCGCGCAGCCGGAGTCGACGGGGGATACGAAGGTATGGAAGTCCCTGGAAAAACGGGCGGCGGTGGAAATCCTGACGGTTACCGTAAACGAACCCATCCTTTCTCCTGAAATACCCCCACAATACGGGACCATGCTGCGTGAGGCTATGTCTACGGAATTCCACAAAACGGGACTCTACCGTATAATCGACAGTGAACAGGTTGACCGGCTGCTCGCGGAGATCAATTTCTCCCTGGACGGTGTGTCCGAAGAAAACACGCGGCTCGAGGTGGGCCGCCTGGTGGCGGCTGAAGCTATTGTCTTCGTGAACCTCGGGAAAATCGGTAAAAAAGTCAATATTGACTGCAAACTGGTCGACGTGGAAACAGGCTTGATGATTGCGGCGGCTCGACAGGCATACCCGAATCTCGAAAGCATTCTGGACAACCTGGCCCCTCTGATCAGGGGGCTCAGATAGCCGATCCTTTTACTGTGTACTGGTGCAGGCACAGCGCCTCTTGCAAATTTTCGGCGGATGGATATAATATTGCTGACAGACGGGGGATTAGCTCAGTTGGCTAGAGCGGTTGGTTCGCAATCAACAGGTCGTGGGTTCGACTCCCATATCCTCCATCAATCCATCCATTGAGGAAACCGGGTTTTTCGTCGATTTTTCGGCGGGGGAGCCGGTTTTTTTTGCGCCCCGTGTAAAGTAAAATGCCGGTTTTTTTTACGGCTTTTTTATAGACAAATATTTTTTTTCATATATAATATAAACATTATAGTACTTGTAATCTTTAAAATACACTTGTGTTTTTCTCTCCCGGGTAATAATACTTAATATAGAAGAAAGTACGGGATAAACTGGAGGATGGTATGAAAAACATCACAGGAAGGCTTTTAATCTTTACTTTTTTGCTCGTCATGTGGCTGCTTCTTAATATCCCAGTTGATCCGGTTGAGCTTGCCGTCGGGGCGGTGATCAGCCTGCTCATCGCGATCTTCCCCTTTGGAAGCATTCCGATCTTCGCGGAGATGAGGGCGACCCCGAAAGCCCTGATCTGGGGCATCGCGTACTTCTTTGTTTTCATCGCGGAACTGGTGAAGTCAAATCTCGACGTAGCCTTCCGGGTACTGCATCCGAGGCTACCGATTCACCCGGGGATAGTGAAAGTCAGGACAAAACTCACCAGTCCAATGGGTCGGCTTGCCCTGGCCAATTCCATCACCCTGACCCCGGGAACCATCACCGTGGAAACAAAGGGGGAGTACTTCTACGTCCACTGGATAGATGTGAGGGCCCGGAATATCGAGGAAACAAGTCAGAATATAGTCAGCAAGTTCGAAAAATACCTGGAGGTGATCTTTGGTTAATTTACTCTTTACCATCGCCGCCGCGATCGCCCTGATTGCGGTGGTGCTCGCCTTTTTTCGGCTCCTCCTGGGACCGACCGTGGCCGACCGAGCGGTGGCGCTCGACGGTATGACCATCATCTCAATTTCAATCATAACGGTGGCGGCTTTTTTTCTCGGTCGGATCATCTATATCGACGTGGCCATGGTGTATGCCCTGATCAGTTTTCTCGGGATAATAGCCATAGCCCGGTTTATCGAGAGGGGGATATGATGGAAATACTCGCGATTCTCGGCGGCTTGCTGTCAATAGTGGGGGCGGTCTTTCTCCTCCTTGCGTCCATTGGCATTATTAGAATGCCGGATGTCTACAACCGGATGCAGACGGGTACGAAGGCCACTACCCTGGGGAGCATTCTCTTTCTCCTGGGTATAGGGCTGGCGGTTCCCGCCTGGATTGGAAAAATCGCCCTCCTGGTACTCTTCATCGTGTTTACCAATCCTATTTCTTCCCACGTACTGGCCAGGGCTGCCCATTGGCGGGGAATTCCCCTGACCGAAGGGTCTGTGAGGGACTGTCTCGCCGACGACGAGGCCGGTGAAAGGAGCGTGTGCGAATGATAACCATTCTTATCGTGGCCTTCGGCCTCATGATGATTGGCGCGGCTTTTTTTTCCATCTATTCGGGCAACCTCATTTCCGCGATTATCAGCTCCGGGGTGATCAGTCTCCTCGCGAGCATCATCTACATCCTCCTGGCGGCACCCGACGTGGCCATGACCGAAGCTGCCATCGGATCAGGTCTAACTACCGTGGTCTTCCTGCTGGCTCTCAAGCGGATCAATGCCCTGCGGAGCTCCGGTTCGGAAGAGGAGGCGACAAATGATTAGAAGATTTTTTGCCCTTGTCGCCCTGGTCCTCTTCGCGCTGATGGTCCTTCCCTTTCTACGGGAAATACTCCCCTTTGATGAGCTTGCCCCGGTAGCGCGGCACTACGCCGAGGAAGGCCCCGGCGAACTCGGGGCGGCCAACCTGGTCACCTCGGTGATCGTCACCTACCGCGGTCTCGATACCCTCGGGGAGGTGACGGTGCTCTTTATCGCCACCGCCGGGGTGGGATTTCTCCTACGACGGGAGGAGGACCATGAGGCCGGAATGGATTCTGAAGCGTCGGATGCGTCTCCGCCCCTCCGCGAGGGCTCGGAGCTCCTGGTCTCGGGGTCGATGTTCCTCTTTCCCCTGCTGGTGCTCTTCGGGGTCTACATTTTCCTCAATGGACACCTCACTCCGGGAGGGGGTTTTCAGGGGGGCGTAGTGATCGCCTCGGCGATGCTCCTGTTGATGCTCGCGCGGGTGTCCCTGAAGCTCAACCACACCATCCTCGGACTGGTGGAATCGCTCTCCGGATTTTTCTACGTGGGAATAGGCGTCGCCGGACTGGTACTGGCCGCCGGATTTCTTGACAACCGTATCCTGCCCCTGGGAGAATTCGGAAGCCTCCTGAGCGCAGGGGCGATCCCCGTGATCTACTCCCTGGTAGGACTGAAGGTGGGCACGGAGCTGACCAATATTCTCGAAACCATGAAAGGCGGGGAGGAGCTATGACACTGGTAACGGCAATCGGATTCATCCTCGTACTCATCGGGATGTGGGGGATGCTGACCCGTAAGAACCTGATAAAGATCATTATCGGCTTCTCCATCATCGACACCGGGATCCACCTGATTATTGTGTCGATCGGCTACCTGCCGGGACGCACCGCCCCGATCATCGACGAGGCGGTCAACCGGAGCCGGGCCTTCCTCGAAATAGTAGACCCGATTCCCTCCGCCCTGGTACTGACGGCCATCGTCATCGGCCTGGCCATTACGGCCCTCATGCTGACCTACGCGGTCCGGATGTACCGAGAAAAAAAGAGTCTCGACATCGGTGACTACAAGGAGCTCAAATGGTAAGTCCAATCTATCTCATCATAGTCCCCCTGGCGGTCGCCTTCTTTATCTCCTTTTTCGACCGAATTCCCGGGATCGGCCGGACTCTCTCGCTGCTCTTGTTTTACGGTGCCCTGGCGGCGCTCACAAGCCTCGCGGGCTGGTGGGTCTACGTCGCGGCAGCTCTTGGAGAGGAAGTGCTGGTGTACACCGCCGGATTTGCCCCGCCCCTTTCGATCGCCCTCGCCATGGGAGTACGCGAGGCCTTCTTTCTGGCTTTCGCCAATCTGGCCGCCCTCGGCGCGGCGGTGGTCCTCGGGCCGCGTTTCAGGAAAGAGACCGTCACGGCCATGATCCTCTTTCTGATGGTCCTACTTGGAGCCCAGGGAATCATCATGACCCGGGATATTTTCAACCTCTTCGTATTCCTGGAGATCTCCTCCATCGCCACCTACTCCCTGATCGCCCTCGACCGGAACCGGGGCAGCATGGCAGCGGGGTTTAAGTACATCATCGCCGGGGGTATCGCTTCGGCCTTTATCCTCCTGGGGATCATCTACCTCTACCGAATCGCCGGCTCCCTGGCCATCGACGACATCATCGCCGCCCAACCCGCCCTCGCGGGTACCGTGGGCTTCGCGGCGGTTTTCTTCGTCATGGCCTCTCTCCTGATCGAGCTTAAACCCTTCCCGGCCAACGGGTGGGCCCTCGACGTTTACCAAGCCGCCCAGAGCAGCGTGGTGTCGGTGATCGCCGTTGTCAACAGCGCCGCTGTATTCTACGGCCTCATGAAACTGCTCCCGATGTTCTCGGAAAATCTCATTCACGCCCTGGTCTGGGTGGGTATCCTCACCTTCTTCGCCTCCAACCTGATGGGTTTGCGGCAGAAGAATGTGAAACGGATGCTCGGCTACTCCTCCTCGGCGCAGATCGGCCTGCTGGTCTCGGTGCTGGGTCTCTCGGCGCTCTACAATTTCGGAACCACTTCCTTGCTGCTTACTTTGGGGGCCCTTTTCATCGGGCATCTCCTGGCTAAAGCCGGACTCTTCTGGCTTACGGAGCTACAGACTTCCCGGGAGTGGATCAGCTGGCGGATCCCCGGCGGCATTCCGGGACTGACCCTGTTCGGGATACTCGTGGCCGCCCTCGCGGGGCTGCCCCCCTTTCCCGCCTTCTGGGCAAAATGGATACTGGTAAAAACCGTGATCTCCGGCCATCCCGGCCTGGTGGTCCTGCTGCTGTCGGGTTCCCTCTTCGAGGCGATCTACCTGCTCCGCTGGTTCGGGCGGGGAGTGCATTTGGGAATGTCCTCGGGACGGGCAGCCCTTGCAACCGAAGGGGAAGCGCCCGAGGAGATCTCGCCTGTCTCTTCAGGAATCCCCACTCGGATTTTCATCCCCGTCTTCCTGGCATCGGCCGGTCTAATCGCCGCCGGAGCCTTCTCCGGCATCAGCGCGGGAATGGACCGCCTGGCCTTCGTGCCCATCGTGGCGGCGGCGCTGCTCTTTGCCCTCGCCCTGCTTCCTTCGTTTCTCCAGGGTCTGGCGGCAGTGGTTGTGAGTGGCGCGGCCTACTACTTTTTTGCATGGGGCTCCGAAGGTATATCCATGATCTTCTCGATGGTCTTCTACGGGGGCGGGCTTCTCTTTCTCATTGCTACCCTCGCCGGACCGAAGTCCCCGGCGTCCCCTGCATCTCCGCCGTCCCCTGGATCCCCGATTTCACGGGAGCACGGAGGGAAAAGACCCGCGGGATTCTACCCGTTTTTTATTATGCTGATTCTGGCCCTGGGCGGGCTCGTGCAGGCGAACAGTCTCCTCGGATTTTTTCTCTCCTGGGAGCTGATGACTGTCAGTTCCTATTACCTGATCCTAATGGGAAAAAATGCGGAAAAACCAGCCCTCACGTATATCGGGTTCTCCCTGGGCGGGGCCTTCCTGGTCATGACCGGGCTGGTTCTACTGAGTGTGCTTATCCCCGAGGAGATCTTCGGGGGATCGGTGATTGCCGGGGCTTTTTCCAACGGGACCCTGCTTGATTCGGCATCGAGTATTGCGGGGGCCTTCCACCAGAGCCTGTCCGAGGCGGCGGCCGGGGCAGCCTCGGTAGCCGAAGGCGGTAGAGCAGGTGCGGCGGGGGGCGGGGGAGCCGGGCAGGCGAGGAGCAGGACGAGGGGGATGAAGGCCACGGCGAGGGGACGGGGCACGGCGGGCTCCGCGTGGGGGTTCGACCCCGGAGGTGGCCGGCCGGCCCGTGGCGGTAAACGAGCTCAGGCGCCGGGCGTCGCCCGCGCCCTCGACACCCCGTCGATCGTGACGACCAGGCCGGTGACGATCA
>CAZJIN010000041.1:0-10580 GCA_964545955.1 uncultured Sediminispirochaeta sp. | reverse complement strand
AATGAAGCAAATTCTAAATTTGGAAGTCTACGGACTTCCAAATTTAGAATTGCTCTACGACATGCGAAGGAAACAGTGGGAAGGACACGGGGGGAATATCAGAATTCCCCCCTGTAGGAAAAAACAACAAGCTTCGAGACACTCAGAGACGGTCCACGACAGCCATGGCGACCTCTTCCGTGGAGGCAATCTTTCCACCGCTGTTCGCAAGAATATCCGCGGTCATAATCCCATCGGCAATGCAGGATTCAACGGCGGAGCGAATTGCCTTCGCGGCATCGTTCATTTGAAAACTATACTCACACATCAGTGCCATGGAGAGTATCTGGGCAATCGGGTTTGCCCTGCCCTGTCCGGCTATATCCGGAGCGGAACCTCCGGCGGGTTCGTAGAGATGGATCTCCGGTCCCAGGGAAGCAGAGGGAAGGACCCCCAGTGAACCGGGGAGCGCCGCCGATTCATCCGACAGAATGTCGCCGAAAAGGTTTCCCGTCAGGATCACGTCGAATTGTCCGGGATTGATAACCAGCTGCATCGCGGCGTTGTCCACGTACATGTGATCGAGTTTCACATCGGGGTAGTCCGCCGCCACCAACTCCACCGTATCTCGCCAGAGAAGAGAGGTATAGAGTACGTTGGCCTTGTCCACGGAGGTAACATGGCCACGACGCCTCTTTGCCGTTTTGAAGGCAACATGGGCAATACGTTTCACGGTTTCGACATCATAAGTCATGGTATCAAGGCCATGTTGTTCATCCCTGTGTTTCGGTTCACCGAAATAGATGCCCCCCGCGAGTTCACGAACGGTCAGAAGATCGACACCATTTTCCATACGGGAATCCCTGAGCGGTGAAAGGTGGGCTATTTCAGGATATACCTTGACCGGCCGAAGGTTTGCGTAAAGGGAGAGCTGTTTTCGGAGGGCGAGCAAGCCACCGCGCTCGGGTCGCTTCTCCGGTGCCAGGGTATCCCATTTCGGACCGCCGACACTCCCCAGGAGAACGGCGTCGGATTCCCGGCAGATCTCCAGGGTTTTTCCGGGAAGGGGATCCCCAACGGCATCCAGAGCAGCGCCGCCGATGAGAGCCCTTTGGTATTGAAAATTCGTTCCGAATTTCTCACCGATCTTTTCAAGCACCGGTAGTGAGGCATCCATCACTTCCGGGCCGATTCCGTCTCCGGAGAGCACCGCGATTTTATATGCCATCTCAAGCCCCCTTTCCCAGAACCCGAGGAGGGGCGAGCTTGGTTGTTGCATAGGGAAGCCATCCACCATTCCGGATTATCTCCTGGAGAAACTCCGGGTAGGTATTGATGTCGAAGCTACTGTTTTTGTCGGTATTGTTCAACACTCCCCGGTCAAAATCGATTTCGATGTGATCACCTTCCTCGATACTTTCAATATCGGGGAGCTCCACGATGGGAAGCCCGATGTTAATGCAGTTGCGCAAAAAGATCCTGGCGAAACTCTTCGCGACCACACACTGAATCCCGGAGGCTTTTATTGAGATAGGCGCGTGTTCGCGGCTTGACCCACAGCCGAAGTTTTCTCCGGCTACCATGATGCCGCCTCGCACATCTCCCTGTTTACCAAAACCGGGGCGAATATCCTCCATGCAATACTTTGCCAGTTCCTCATGATCTGTGGTGGCGAGATATCTCGCCGGTATGATTTCATCGGTGTTCACATGATCACCGAACTTGAAAACTTTTCCTTTTCGAACCATTCTTTACTCCTGTATTTCGTATTTCATCTTCCAATCTAACTGGTTAATCTTTTCAGGGTATCCTCATCCGGCGCGGTAATGGTTCCCCGCAGCGCTGTTGCCGCGGCCACTACCGGCGAAGCCAGATACACAGAACTGGTGGAGTGGCCCATACGCCCCACAAAATTGCGGTTTGTCGTTGATACGGCGACCTCCTCCGCGGCTAATATACCCATATGCCCTCCCAGGCAGGGCCCGCAGGTAGGAGTCGATACGGCGCAGCCGGCTTCAATGAAAATTTCCGTAATGCCTTCCCTCATGGCTTGGAGATACACATCCTGTGAACCAGGAAGAATAATACAGCGCATTCCGTCGGCCACCTTCCGCCCTTTCATTATCGCGGCAGCCTTTCGCAGGTCTTCTATCCGTCCGTTGGTGCAGCTGCCGATCACTACCTGGTCTACCCGAATGTTTTCTTTTTCAAGCTCACTTATTTTTGCCCCATTGGACGGTAAAAAAGGCCTGGCCACGGTCGGCTCAAGTTCACTCAAATCGATGTTGATGGTATCGACATAGTGGGCCTCCCCATCAGGACCGATCGGATCGACTTCGATACCCCTCTCCCGTTCGTATTGTACAGTCCTCTCATCCACGGGGAATATTCCGGCTTTTCCTCCGGCTTCAATGGCCATATTGCTGACGGTGAACCGAGAGTCCATACTCACCCCGACCACCCCCGGTCCGGTAAACTCGAGGGCCTTATAATTCGCCCCGTCAACACCTATAAGGGAGATCAGGTGCAGGATGAGATCTTTTCCCGAAACACCGGGCCGGAATTCTCCGGTCAGGTCGACCTTGATTGCCTCGGGCACTTTGAACCAGGCCTTTCCCGTGAAAAATACACCCGCGAGGTCCGTTGAACCCACACCGGTGGAGAAAACCCCCAAGGCTCCGTAGGTACAGGTGTGGCTGTCGGCTCCTATCACCAAGTCCCCGGATTTCACCAGCCCTTGTTCCGGAAGAAGTACATGCTCGATTCCCATCTTTCCGACATCAAAAAAATTCCGAATCCCATGGGTTTTTGCGAAATCCCTCACCTTTTTGACCTGCATCGCAGACTGGATATCCTTGTTCGGTGTAAAGTGATCGGCCACGAATACTACTCGATCTGCGTCGAAGAGTTCCTTTCCTCCGTGTTTCACGAATTCATCAATGGCCACGGGAGCGGTAATATCGTTCCCAAGGGCTACATCTACATCGAGGAGGAGGTACTCACCGGTCACCACATCCCTCCCCGCCTTGCTCGAAAAAATCTTTTCGGTAAGAGTTTTAGGTTCTTTTTTTTGTTCCATATCCATTCCTTCAGACAGCCGCCAGGGTATGCCCGTTGTTATTCAGTTTTTTGAGGACATAGCGGTTGACCGCGTTCAGGTATGCCAGTGCTGATGCCTCGATAATATCGGTGGAGGAAGCCTTCCCCCCATGTAGCTGATCGTTGATTTTCAACATGAGTTTAACCTGTCCCTGGGCATCTTTACCAGAGCCCACGGCCTGGATTATATATTCTTCGAGACTGCTGGTGATGCCGCAGCCCTGGTCGATCGCGTTAAACATCGCATCAACCGGTCCGTCGCCGGTGGCGGATACGATTTTCTCGCCGTCCCTGTCCTGAAGCTTTATAGTTGCAGTGGGAATGAGGTTGTTTCCGGTGTACACATGGAAATAGAGTAGCCGATATCCGTCAATCGTTCCACCAAGAACGGTTGAGACTATTGAAAAGAGGTCCTCATCGTAGACTTCCTTTTTTTTATCTGCTATCTCGGAAAATCGTTCAAACACCTTGTTGAACTGTTCTTCCGTCAAGTTGATATTGTACTGCTGAAGTTTTTTCTTCAAGGCGTGACTGCCGGAATGACGTCCCATAATAAGGCTTTCACTGTTGCGACCGATGGCGGTGGGATTCATTATTTCATAGGTTTCCCTATGCGCGAGAACTCCATGCTGATGGATACCCGACTCGTGGGTGAATACGTTGTCCCCGAAAATGGGTTTATTTCTCTGAAAAAGAAGGCCCGTGAGGTTCTGCAGCAATTTCCCAGTGGGGTAGAGAAACTCCTTTTTGATATGGGTGTCGACATTGTAAATATCACGTCGGACTTCGAGGCCCATTACCAGTTCTTCGAGGGCACAGTTCCCGGCACGTTCACCTATACCGTTGAGGGTCACCTCAACCTGGTTTGCTCCGTGAAGTACCGCCGACATGGAATTTGCCAGGGCTAACCCCAGGTCGTTATGACAGTGCACAGAGAGGTCAACCTTTCCGTCCCGTATCTCGGGTATTTTTGTTTTTATCAGTTCAATCAGCGCCCCGAACTCATCGGGCATTGCGTAGCCCACCGTATCGGGTATATTGATTGTGGTTGCCCCATGGTTGATTGCAGTCTCTATCACCTCGAGGAGAAAATCCTCCTCCGTACGGGAGGCGTCTTCAGGGGAAAACTCGATTCTGTCAAAAAACTGTCGGGCATAATCGAGATTTTCCGCAAGGGTCTTAAGTACCTGGGAGCGGTCTTTTTTCAGCTTGTACTCGCGATGAAGGGGACTGGTGGCAATAAAAAGATGCAGCATTGGATATTTCGCATCCTGCAAAGCGTCCCGGGTTGCATCGATGTCTATTTTTACGCATCGCGCGAGACCAACTACCGTCGCCCGTTTCAGTAGGGTCGCGATCCTTCGAACAGCTTCAAATTGAACCTTCGAAGAGACGGGAAATCCCGCTTCGATGATATCAACACCGAGGTTCTCAAGGGCTTCGGCCATTTCAACCTTCTGCTCAAGCGTCATGGACGCACCCGGGGACTGTTCACCATCCCTCAAGGTTGTATCAAAAATCTTTACATATTTGGACATAGTAATTCTCCTTTCAACGGGCAACACTCTTATGGGCGGCCTTCACCCCGGTATTCCGTTGTTCCTTCTCCTCATCTTTCTTCAACTTGTAGATCAGGGAATCAGTCAGAGCCTGCCAGGATGCGTCAATAATATTCTCCGACACCCCCACGGTTCCCCAGGTACTTTCTTCATCGGAGGTCTTGATTATTACCCTGGTGAGGGCGGACGTCCCGGACTCCTCATTGAGGATCCTGACCTTGTAGTCGGTCAAATGGGTCTTTTTGATATTCGGATAAAACTTTTCGAGGACCTTTCGGAGGGCCCTGTCCAGGGCCTCCACGGGACCCGCGCCGTCGGCGGAGGTATGTTCCACCGAATCGGAATGACCCTGTCGGTGGGATACGTCTTCGGGTACCGATGCCTTGATGGTGACCTCAGACCAGGAATCCTTATCACCGTTATTCCAGATGATGACACGGTAGCCGTGGAGGGTAAAATACTCCTTCAGGGTCCCCATCAGCGCTTCCGACAGCAGCTCAAAGGAGGCCTCCGCCCCTTCAAAATGGTAGCCCTGTGATTCGAGTTCCTTCACCTTGTCTACAATTTTTCGTGCGTTTTCACCGGAAAGCGTGTCGCCGAACCCCAAATTTTTCGTTTTTTCCAGGACATTACTCCGACCTGAAAGTTCCGATATGGTGGTGCCCCTCCGGTTCCCCACTAGTTCAGGGTCGATATGCTCGTAGGTGTGTGAGTTTTTTCTGACCGCCGAAACATGGATACCACCTTTGTGGCTGAAGGCATACTGCCCCACATAGGGCATATGTTCGTTGGGAGTGGTGTTGGACAGCTCCGACACATAGTGTGACACGGTTTGGAGTTTTTTCAAATTCTCCTCGCCGATTGTAACCAGATCCTGTTTGATGGACAGATTCGGTATCACACTACAGAGATTCGCATTCCCGCATCTTTCTCCGAGCCCGTTCATAGTCCCCTGCACCATTTTTGCCCCAACCGCTACGGACTCCAATGAATTGGCAACGGCACAATCACCGTCGTTGTGGGCATGGATCCCCATGGGTGTTTTGAACCTAGTGGCCACCTCCAGGCTTGCCTGTCTGATCTGGTCGGGAAGAGTCCCCCCGTTGGTATCGCAAAGGACGAGCCAGTCCGCTCCGGCCTGGGCCGCAGCTTCGAGACTCGCGTAGGCGTATTCGGGATTCGCCTTGAGACCGTCGAAGAAGTGCTCCGCGTCAAAAATCACCTCGTCCACCCGCTTTTTCAAATATTCCACAGAGGAGTAGATCATTTCGAGATTTTCCTCATTCGTGGTAAGCAGAGCCTCACGCACATGGAGGTCCCAGGATTTTCCAAAAATGGTGATTACCGGAACATTACTCTTCAACAACAGGTCAAGATTGCGATCCTCCTCAGGTTTCGTTTTCTTTCCCCTGGTAGCTCCAAAGGCGGAGAGCCGGGCATTGGTAAGGGAGCGTCCCGCCGCCTCTGCAAAAAAGGCTTCATCCTTCGGGTTGGATCCGGGCCAGCCGGCCTCGATATAATGCACACCGAGGTCGTCCAGACTTTCCATCACCTGTAGTTTGTCAGAGAGGGAAAAGGTGACTCCCACCGATTGGGCCCCGTCCCTCAGGGTTGTATCGTATATCAGTATATCCGATTTCATACACACCTCACTTTCCCTTTTTTAGCCAGGGCATCATGGAGCGCAGGTCGGCCCCTACTTTCTCAAGCTGATGCTCGGCCTCGAGGCGCCGCATACTCTTGAAGTAGGGCTGGCCCGCCTTGTTTTCGAGGATCCAATCCTTCGCGAAGCGTCCTGTCTGTATGTCCTCGAGGATTCCCTTCATTGCTTTCTTACTGTCCTCGTTGATTATTTTGCCCTGGGTGATAAAATCCCCGTACTCCGCGGTGTTGCTGATGGAATAACGCATGTAGTCGTATCCACCTTCATAGATCAGGTCGACGATCAGCTTCATCTCATTGATACATTCAAAGTAGGCCATCTCAGGCTGATACCCGGCATCCACCAGAGTCTCAAAACCCGCCTTCATAAGGGATGTCACACCTCCGCACAGCACCGCCTGTTCTCCGAAGAGGTCGGTCTCCGCTTCTTCACGAAAACTTGTTCGAAACAGACCCGCGCGGGTACATCCGATACCCATGGCGTAGGCTTTTCCCAGGGGATCGGCATTTCCCGTGGAATCCTGATACACCGCAATCAAGCCCGGCACCCCTCGTCCCTGTTCATACAGTCTTCTCACCATATGTCCCGGGCTCTTGGGGGCAATCATCACCACATCCACGTTTTCGGGTGGAACAATCTGGTGAAAATGTATGGAAAAACCATGGGCGAACATAAGCATATTTCCCGGCTGCAGGTTCTCCTTCACGTGCTGTTCGTAGACCTCCGGCTGAAGTTCGTCGGGAAGCAGCATCATGATCATATCGGCCTGGCGGGCAGCCTCATCCATAGTCGCGACTTTCAGACCGGCTTTCTCAGCTACCGGTCGGTTCGCGCTCCCCTCTCGGAGACCTACCACTACCTTACAGCCGCTTTCGAATAGATTGAGGGCGTGGGCATGCCCCTGACTTCCATACCCCATAATCGCAATAGTTTTATCCTTCAACAGGTCCAGGTTTGCATCTTTGTCATAGTAAATTTCAGCCATCTTTTTTCTCCTTAAAAAATTATTTTCTTTCTTCCATCGGGGACTCTAAGCCCCGTTTTTTTCGAAACGGTCCATCGCCACGATTCCCGTACGGGCCACCTCGGCAATTTGCTGCTGGGTAAAGTGACTCAGAAACGAGTCTACCTTGTCACTGCTACCGGTGATCTCTACGATAAAGCCCGCGGGACCGGAATCGAGGATCTGTCCTTTAAAGATCTGGATCAACTGCATTATTTCATTTCTCTGCCCCACGGGCGCGTTGATCTTGATCAAGCCTATCTCCCTTTCAACCTTGCGTGAAGGATGGATGGTCATGATCTTCACCGTATCCACCAGCTTATAGAGCTGTTTCTGGATCTGTTCGACCCCACGATCATCACCCTTCACAATGATGGTCATGCGAAACATATCCTTCTCTTTGGTTGGTCCGGCGGCAATACTATCTATGTTGAATCCCCTCCGGGTGATCAGACTGGTGATTTTCGACAAAACCCCCGGGTGATTGAGAATAAGCATAGAAATAATATGATCGGTTAATGTGCTTTTATCTTCTCCCATTTCTGTCTTCTCCTTATCTTTGCCTGTTCCGGACCTATTTGATTTCCTGGATCACGTTGCTGAGGGATTTTCCTGCGGGAACCATGGGCAATACATTTTCTTCACCCGTGATAATCGCGTGGAGCAGCACACTTTCATCACTTTCAGCGAACTCCTTCATCATCCCTTCGGCATCCTCACGTTTCTCAAGCTTCATGGATTTTATTCCCATGGCTTTTGCGAGCATGCAGAAATCCGGGTTGTCGTTCATTTCGGTTCCCGAATAGCGTTTTTCAAATAAAAGCTGCTGCCACTGACGTACCATTCCCAGGTAGCTGTTGTCCAGAAGCAGCATTTTCACTTTCAGACCGTATTTTTTTACCGTGACCATCTCCTGCATGTTCATCTGAAAGCCCCCGTCCCCGGAGACCATAAGCACCTGGACATCGGGATTACCCACCGCGGCTCCTATGGCCGCGGGCAAGCCATATCCCATGGTTCCCAGACCTCCCGATGTGAGTAGTTGCCGTCCGTTCCGAAAACGAAAGTACTGGGCCACCCACATCTGGTTCTGTCCCACATCCGTTGCAACAATGGTATCCCCTGGAAAGTAGTCCCGCGCCAACCGAATGAGGTGTTGGGGTTTTATCTCTTTGGTCTCTTCAAAAGTGAGGGGATGAGCCTCCTTGTACTTTTTCAGCTCTTCCACCCACTCATGGTAGTCTCTGTAGTGCTCCTCTTCGAGCAGTGCGCTCAGCACGGTCTTGATTGGGGCCACCAGGGGAAGATCAACTTCGATGTTTTTCCCAATCTCCGCCGCGTCGATGTCTACATGCACTACCTTCGCTTTTTCCACAAAAGTGGAGGGGTCGCCCATGATTCGATCGGAAAATCGGGTACCGAAAGCCAAAAGAAGATCACAGTTCTCGAGGGCGTTGTTTCCGAACATGGAACCGTGCATCCCGACGGGGCCGTAGTACAGGTCGTCATTTTCCGGTGCAACCCCGTGTCCCATGAGGGTGTTCACCACCGGAATCCCGTAACGGCTGCAAAAGCTGTTTAGCAAGTCAGTGGAATCACTGAGATTCACCCCTCCCCCTGAAATAACCAGGGGACGGCGGGATTCTAAAAGCATTTTTTTCAGCGTTTTTATCTGTCGGGGATGGCCGCTGCTCTTCGGTCGGTATCCCGGGAGGTCGGGTTCCTTCGGATAGACGAATTCAGTCTCATCCGTTTGGACGTCCTTGGGAAGATCAACCACTACGGGTCCCGGTCGACCGGTCGTTGCCAGAAAAAAGGCCTTTCTTATAGTTCCCGCGAGGTCTTCCACGTTTTTTACAAGGAAATTCGCCTTGGTGATGGGAATAGTAATCCCCACCGTATCCGCCTCCTGGAAGGCATCGGTGCCGATCATTCCGGTAGAAACCTGACCGGTAAACACAACCAGGGGGACCGAATCCATATAGGCCGTGGCGATCCCCGTGATCGTATTGGTCGCTCCGGGTCCTGATGTCACCAGGACAACCCCCGGTTTTCCCGTAGATCGGGCGTATCCATCCGCTGCATGGGTTCCCCCCTGTTCATGTCTGGGTTGAATCAGACGGATCGGATCACCATGGGTATGGAGTTCATCGAAAATCGTGATGACGGCACCACCGTTGTAGCAAAACAGAGTATCGACACCTTCCTTTTTCAAGGATTCAACCAGTATTCTCGCGCCTTTCATCAGGTCCTCCTTTCATACTCTTCCTCCTTCTGGAAATAAGGCATCCGGAGTAACAGGAATAAGGCTCGACCACTGTTGAAATAGACCAACCCCCGATTACACGAATATCTCCACGATAGCCGTATAACCCGGGTTGTATGAGTCGAGGTAGTACCTTGTTCCTGATCGTCCGAATAGACTGCCTTTTAGCAGGTCATACGGGCCGTAGCAGTACGGCTGGAACAATGGGACTTACCCCGAACCCCAATAATGAGTAGAATAATCAGGGATAGTAGGGTGGGTAGAAGGGATAGTATGCCGGCAATAATAATGATGCTCATAATAATAATAGAAATAATGATCATCATGTTAATTATTGCGTTCCGCATAGTCTGAATCTCCTTCTCGATGGAAAAAATGTTTATTCACAGATAAAATACCAGCCCTTCCTTTTTGTGTCAATACAGTGCTTCTCATTATCAGCACTTCTAAAGGACCGTACACACATCGAGGGCGTACACCAGCCATTGGAGAAACAGGAACAGCACCGGTATCCCGAAACTCTTAGGCAGGCGTCCCCCTGCCCCGGCTTCAGACGGAGTCGACCGTCCACGATGTCCGGAGGAGGACCAGTTCAACAACATCTCATCGATTTCAAGCAATCTCTCTCGGAGATTCCTCTTCAGCCCTTTTTCGCCTTTTCTTTTCAAACGAAGGGAGCTTAATTCCTCGAAGTAGTAGAAAACCCGATACAGCAAATGCCCCGCCTTCCCCGGGATACGCAAATCGGAGGAAACGGCACACCTCGAAAGATACACCATTCCCACAAGGTTGAGCCCCCTTTCAAGCCCTTGAAGGAGAGCTCCCGCGGTGATCGGAAATGAGCCTATTGAAAAAACCACTTCTCCGATTGGGTTTAAGACCCCCGCGGCCGTCACCGCCACTACGATCAGTACCCCTGGAAGGACCCTCACCCGAAGGTCGAGTATTCGACTGTACAGGAGGATTATCAGAATATGCATGAGCTTTAAGAGGGGGGAGGCCTGGAGTATG